>NZ_JCACKR010000159.1:0-195560 GCF_059505485.1 Stenomitos rutilans | reverse complement strand
ATCTCTCGGTCACCGCACCGACCAACCAAGCACCGACGGCCGTCGCCGATAGCTTTAGGGCCGTTACTGATACACCGTTGACGGTTTCTGCTGCCAATGGAGTATTGAAGAACGATACGGATGTAGAAAGCTCAACACTAACGGCCCTTCTGGTGAGCAATCCTGGCAATGGTAGTGTTGTCTTAAATAGTGACGGCTCATTTGTCTACACGCCAACAACGAGCTTTACTGGGACTGACACGTTTGTCTACAAAGCAAATGATGGGGCTTTGGATTCTAGTCCTGCTACGGTAACGCTGACCGTTTTTGGCAATACAGCCCCGATCGCCAGCTCTGATACCTATGCCGTGTCTGCTGGTGTGCCGTTAACCGTCGTGGCGTTCTCTGGAGTGCTGCAAAACGACAGTGACGCAGAGGGCGATACCATCACAGCCAACCTGGTTACTTCCAGCAGCGGTAGTCTTAGCTTCAATAGCGATGGTTCTTTTGTCTACACACCCAATGTCGGGGTGACAAACGGAACGGATACCTTTGTTTATCGGGCGAGCGACGGCTTCTCGATCGGTTCTCCAACGACAGTCACGTTGAGTATTAGTACAAATGTGGCTCCGATCGCCCAGGATGATACGTATAGTGCGTTCGCTGGCAGTACATTGACCGTCAGTCAGTTTTCTGGAGTACTCAGCAATGACACCGATGCTGAGCCACTTACAGCAAGCTTGGTCAGCAATGCGGGACAGGGAACCGTTTCTCTAAATAGCGATGGCTCCTTCACATATGTCCCCAATGGCTCCTTTACAACTGGTACCGATACCTTCGTTTATAAAGCTAGTGATGGTGCCCTGACAACCTCTGCCACCGTGACTCTTAATGTTTCTGCTGCCGCTGCCCCGACGGCCCAAAATGATGCTTATCAGGTGGTTGCAGGCACTACGCTCAGCGTGAGTCAAACATCGAGCATTCTCAACAATGATAGCGACACCAATGGCGCGACGCTAACCGCTCAGATCGTGACCAACCCCAGCCAGGGCACGCTTCTCCTGAATACTGATGGCACCTTTACCTATACGCCTAATGCCAGCGTGACGAATGCAACCGACACCTTTGTCTATCGGGCGAATAACGGCGCGGTCAATTCAAGCCCTGCCACTGTGACCCTCAGTATCGTGAGCAATGCGCTTCCTGTGGTTAGCAATGACAGTTACTCAGTCATCACCAACACGGCCTTAACCATCAATACGCCAGGAGTACTCGCAAACGATACAGACAGCGATGCGGGTCAAACGGTGAGAGTCTTGCTGGCAAATCAGCCGACGCATGGTAGTTTGCTCCTGCGTGCGGATGGCTCCTTTGTTTACACGCCTGATGCGGGATACGTCGGTGCCGATGCCTTCACATACCGGGCAAATGACGGGTTGCAGGATTCGGCCAGCGTGGGTACGGTCTCGCTCTCGATCGTGACCAATGCGGCTCCGGTTGCCAATGCCGATACTTATAGCGTCAACAAAAACAATGTGCTGGTTAAGAATGCGGCCGGTGGCGTGCTGCAAAACGATACTGACAGTCAACCCCTTACCGCAAGCGTCGTGAATGCGCCAACCAAAGGCTCTCTTGCGCTTAATGCCGATGGTTCGTTCACCTACACCCCTAACGCAGGTGTCACCAACACGACCGATACGTTTGTCTATGCGGCCAGTGACGGCACCCTCAGCACCAACGCAACGGTGACTGTGACCATCAAGGACACCAGTACTCCCCCCACGGCTGTCAACGATACAGGCTACACGGTGAATGCAAACAGTACCTTGACGATCGGAGCCGGGACTGGCGTATTGACCAACGACACCGATCCTGAAGGCGATGTCCTCAGAGCGGTTAGCGGCACGGCTCCGACTCACGGGAGTGTGAGCCTCAACAGCGATGGTTCCTTTGTGTACACCCCGACGGCTGGTTATTTGGGCGCTGACAGCTTTACCTACTTTGCCAACGATGGCATTGTCAACTCGCTTAATCCAGCGACCGTTTCGATCGTGGTTGGGGGTGCCAATAATCCCCCCACGATTACGGTACCCGGTAGCCAGGTCGTCTTCCGTAACTCGGATCTGGTGATTCAATCGGGTCTCAGCATCGGCGATCCGGATGCAGGCACCAATCCTGTTGCAGTTACGTTAACGTCAGCGAGTGGCAACCTGACATTGAGTACCACCGCCAACTTGACCGTCAGCGGCGATGGAAGCCAGACCGTTACCATCAGCGGCAGCATTGCTAACATCAACGCTGCGTTGACCAACCTGGTTTATCACCCTATCAGCAGCGGGTTCACTGGCACAGACCAGATTACGATCGCGGTCAATGACAACGGCAACACTGGTTCGGGTGGGGCACAAACAGCGAACGCAGCCATCAACATCAACGTCACAGACGGGCCAACGCTCGTCAAAGACTTGAACCCAACGCAAAACGCAACGGCTACAGGCACCAATAGTTCTACACCCAGCAACCTTACGAATGCGGGCGGCACCTTGTACTTCTCGGCAAATGATGGATCGAGTGGGGTGGAATTATGGCGCAGCGATGGCAGCAGTGCAGGCACCAGCCTGATTGCAGACCTCAATACCACACCCGATTCCAGCGGTTCCTCAAACCCCAGTAACCTGACGGTTATTGGCACCACGCTGTACTTCACCGCTAACAATAGCGTGAGAGGAACAGAATTGTGGAAAGTCGATTTAACGGGCGCAACCAGCCCGACGATCGTCAAAGATATTCGATCGGGTTCCAGCAGCTCTAACCCTCGCAACCTGGTCAACTTTAACGGCACACTGTACTTTGAAGCTGATGATGGTAGCGGGTTGGTGCTATGGAAAACCGATGGCACCAGTGCTAACACCGTTAAAGTTGAAACAACCGCTAGCTACAGTCAACCAGGATTAATCGTTGCAGCAGGTAGCACGCTCTATTTCACCGCAGGCAACGGCAATCAACTCTGGCGCTTGGGCGCTTCCGGCACACAGACCACCTTGTTGCGAGATATTGGGACAGGTGCTGGCATTACCAATCTGGTGGCGATCGGCAATACCCTCTTCTTTACAGCCACCACGAGCAGCAACGGCCTGGAACTGTGGCGTAGTGATGGTACGGCTGCTGGCACCACCCGCATTTCTGACATTAATTCGGGCGTGGGTGATTCAAGCCCCAGCAGCCTGGTGAACGTGAACGGAACGCTGTACTTCATTGCGAAGAATGGGTCAAATGTGTATGGACTATGGCAAAGCACAGCGGCTGGAGTGGTCTCCCTGGTCAGCGCCCTCCCCTCCGTAGGGGGCCTGCCGACCAGCCTGACGGCTGTTGGCTCCAAGCTGTTCTTGATCGTTGATGCTGGCACCAGTAGTTCGCCCGACCTTGAACTGTGGCAGAGTGACGGCACCACAACCAGCCGCGTGAAAGCCATCAACGCTTCAGGCAATGATGCTGTAGCCTCACTAACCAGCGTCAACGGTAGTTTGTTCTTTACGGCAAATGATGGCAGCACCCGCATCTGGAAGAGTGACGGCACAGATGCAGGCACCGTTGCTGTAAGCGCAACCTACACAGGTATTGCGCCCCATAACCTTACAGCCGTTGGTAATCGCCTCTTCTTTACAGCCGAAACCACAACAACGGTGCTGCTCAACACAGATCCCAATGACCCCACTGTCTTCACACAAGTGACAGGCACAACGGGCGAAGAACTGTTTGTGCTCTAATTTCATCAATTGCTTGATGAGCCGATCGCGATGAGTTCAAGGGAACGTCGCCAAGAGCATGTCAGCGAGTAGGATGAAGGTGTTTCAATCAAGGAGCGATCGGCGGCAGTTTGCGCCAGGTGTGTAACGCAATTGCACCCAGGGTGATAGGTGCCTCCATTGGCTGTTGTTTAAGCTATCCCTATGAGCCATGATAGGGTGCCAGCTAGCGTTCACTCAGTATGACAATGAATCCCGATTCACCTGGTTCCAAGCCTTCACCCGCAGAAAGCGAAACCGTCCGTCTTGACGGGTTGACTAGCAGCAATGGGCATAGAGTAGGCAGCTATGAGGCAGCCACGGGAAAGACGCTGGAACCAGTGACGTTAGCGTCTACAACACCAGGGCCAGTGGCTCAGTCCAATCTCTTTGACTCACCGCAACGCTTACCAGCCGCTGTGATCGTGCTGGTGGGAACGGCTGTCATGCTGGTGGGACTGGTGCTGAACTTGAGCTGGTTAGGGTTTATCGGTGCCACGATCGCCCTTGCTGCGTCTGTTAGCATCCTTTGGCAGCCGTTCCTGCGCCCGTTTTTAAGTGAACTGGTTTCAAGCCAGGAAGCTGCGATCCCGATCGCGTTTGTAGGTGGGTTCATTGCTCTGGTGACGTTGCTCAAAGTCATTGGCGTCGATCGCTGGTTTAGCCAGTTATTTCAAGCCGCCAATTGGGATGCGGTTGGTGCCTTGGGCGAGGTCTTTGGGGCAGTGGGGCAAATCCTCATTGCAGTGCTGGCGCTTTATATTGCGTGGCGGCAGTACATTATTGAAAAAGACCTGACCACGCAGCAAAACCTCATCACACAGCAACAGACGATCGATAGCTTCTTTCAGGGTATTTCGGATCTGGTGCTGGATGACGAAGGCTTGTTAGAAGATTGGCCCCAGGAGAGGGCGATCGCTGAAGGGCGGACTGCTGCCATTCTCAGCAGTGTCGATGGTGGCGGCAAAGCCAAAATCATTCGCTTTCTCAGTCGTGCCCGGTTGCTCAGCCCCCTCAAGCGCGATCAACGTTTGGGACGTGCGATTCTAGACGGCACTGGCGGCTATCAAGAAGACCGTGTTTACGGCGTGAGAGTCATTGACCTGGGTGTCATGCTAGCAGGAGCCGATTTGTCGAAGACCGATTTACGGTGGACTGACCTGAGTGAAACCAACTTGATTCGCGCCAACTTGAGTGGGTGTGATTTGGTGAGAACCAACCTCTCCGGCACCGTTCTTTGTCAGGTCAGCTTGCGTGGTGCAGATATCAACGGCACGCGCTTCTTTTATGGCAAAGCATCAACAGCCAGCCCTCGCAGCAAAACAGAGCTACCAGACTACCGTACCGGAGCGTATACCGGAGCCGTCGTAGAAGGTGCTGACTTTACAGGTGCAGTGCATCTGTCTCAAGAGCAACGTGAATATTTCTGCGCCTGGGGGGGAGCTAAAACCCGGAGTTCGATTCCTGGTGGCTGTGAAGGCATTCCAAATAAGTTGGAACGGTAGGAGAAGGGAGAAGGTAAAAGGCAGAACTTCCACACTGACGGCTGATAGCTGATAGCTGATAGCTCTCTTCAACTCAAAACTTTTACACTGACCGCTGACCGCTGAAGGTTCTTTGCCCCCAAACGCCCCTTTTGTGCTGTAATGGGTTGGATTAAGGTCTCAATGTCTTTATGACTCAGGTATTTAACAAGCAGCCTTCCAGTGCAGCAGACCGATCACCACAAGCAGCCAGTGCTGATGCGCTCGTGTCTTTGCAGGGCGTGAGCAAGACCTATGAGAACGGCAGTAAAGCGTTGGTCAACGTCAGCCTTGACATCAAGCGGGGTGATTTTCTCTTCATTACGGGGCCGTCTGGTTCTGGCAAATCAACCCTGCTGAAGTTGCTTTACGGAGAAGAGCGTTCTAGTGAAGGCGATGTGCTGGTCGATAGTTGTAATTTGTCTACTCTGCGGGGCGATCGCCTTTCCCAACTACGCCGTCGCATTGGCATTGTGTTTCAAGACTATAAGTTAATCCCTCGTCGCACCGTCCTGGAGAATGTAGCGTTTGTGTTGTGGGCACAGGGCTTACCGCGCAAAGAAATTCATCGTCGGTTGCAGCCTGCCCTTAAAATGGTTGGGCTGACGCACAAGGCAAATTGTTTTCCAGAACAGCTTTCGGGGGGTGAGCAGCAGCGCGTCAGTATTGCCAGGGCGATCGTCGGCACCCCACCAATCCTGCTAGCCGATGAACCCACAGGGAACCTTGACCCCGATAATTCCTGGCAGGTGATTAAAATTCTTAAGAAGCTGAATTCAGTGGGTATTACTGTGATTGTGACGACTCACGACGAAAGCTTGATTCGCCTGTCCAATCATCCCGCTGTCCAGTTACGTAATGGCTATTTGTATCGTCCTAAAATGTGATGGAAGGTAAAAGGCAAAAGGTAGAAGGTAAATAATAAGGAGCTGATAGCTAATAGCTCTTCAACTCAAAACTCAAAACTTCTACACTGACCGCTGACCGCCCAACGATTTTGTCACACTCTCATGACGATCGACGACTTAATCAAGCTGCTGCAAGTGTTTGTTTCGCTGGCGCAAGCCTTGAGTTGGCAACTGCTCATTCTGTTTGTACTGATCTACTTTGGTGCGCCGCTACGGAACTTTGTGAACAACCTGGGCGAATTTAGCTTTAGGGCGGGTGCCTCTGGGCTAGAAGCGACGGCAAAACGGCGCATTGAGGCAGGAGTACTGTTGGGTTCGGCGGCAGCGATTAAGTCTGGTGATGCTACCAGCAGTAGTCCGCAGCTTCCGGGTGCTGAGGAAGCCAGGGAAATCGCGGCGGTTGTTAGCCAAACGCTGAAGCCAAAAGTCGCGCAACAGCTTGCCAGCGCTTCAGTGCTTTGGGTCGATGACAATCCGTCAGACAACGCTCACGAGATTCGATCGCTCGAAGCCCTGGGCATCGTCTTTACCATGAGTGCATCCGTGCAGGACGCGCTCGAAAAAATTCGGCTAGCTCCCTATGATGCGATCGTCTCCGACATGCGGCAAGCCAACATCTCCCAGGCCGGTTACATTCTCCTGGAAGAACTCCAACGCTTGGGCGTTGATACACCTGTCATCATCTATGGCAGTACCAACGAACCAAGTTTGAAAACCGAAGCTCGCCAGCATGGAGCCTTCGGCAGCACTGGCGATCCGCAAGAGTTGTTTAGCCTGGTGACAATGGCGGTGCAGAAGAAAAGGTAAAAGTGAGGGGAGTTTTGAGAACGCTTAGCGGTCAGCTTCCAGCTTTCAGCAGTCAGTGTAGAAGTTTTGAGTTGAAGAGCTATCAGCAGTCAGTGGTTAGCCATCAGCCGCTAACCGACTCCCAACTCCCGACTCCCTTCTTCTGCCTTTTAACTTTTACTTTCCTACGCCGTCACCGCTGTCTCCAAACCCAGTTCGGCAATGAGCCGATCGGCATCGAAGTTTTCTGCCATCGAGTTACAGATGTATTCGACTTTGACGGGTTCGTTGACGCGGACTTGACCAAAGGCACGATCGACAATTTCGACAGTTGAGAGAGTGTCGAGATCAACGGAGAGAATGGGGATTTCGAGATCTTCGGCACGGCTAAGAATGGCAGGAGACGGCGGCATTTGCCCGGTCAAAATGAGGCATTGGGTGGAGGTTTCCAGGGCGGCAAGTTGAATATCGGTACGATCGCCCCCCGTCACTACAGCCATATTGCGTCCTTTTCGGAAGTATTTCAGCGCTGAGTTGACGTTCATCGCGCCGATGCTGAGGCTTTCGACCATTAAATCCAGGCGATCGGCACGGCAAAGGACTTCTGCATTGAGTTGGTGTACCAGTTCGTTCACGCTCACGCTGCGTAAAAGAGCACTGCGGGGTAACAAGCCAAAAATGGGAATGCCGCGTTCTTCTAAATAGGGCTGTACGGTAGTTTTGACTTCTTCCAGACGGTCTTCAGGAATGTCGTTAATCAACACACCCAACAGGCGATCGCCCAAACGTCGTCTGGCAGAAATCAACGCACCGACAATCAACAGCGAGTGAAACCGTGCGACGAGCAAGATTTTGGCATTCACGCCTTCAGCCACCTGCCGCAGCGAGAGGTCAAACAGACTGCCTTCCTCAAGATTGGCTGGCCCTTCCAGCAGTACCAGATCGGGGCCACGCATCTGGAGATATTTTTTGAGTGCCTGCGGATAATCCACGCGATCGTCCCCCAAAATTCGCTGTTGGATGGTGGGTTCATCGAGTGCGAGAATGGTGGGCTGAAGGCGATCGGCAGGTAATTTCAACACTTCGGCGACAAACTGAACATCTTCTTCAACGTCGTTTGTGTCGCTATTCCAACAAGTGCCTAGCGGCTTACCATAGGCGAGATCCAGTCCCTTTGCTTTTAACTGGTGAGCCATGCCCAGCACGGTTGCTGACTTACCGCTGTATGCTTCGGTCGATCCCACCAATAAATATCTTGCGGATTTTGGCACGCCTTCACTCCCTCCGATGACCTAAACAGCTTAACCTTACGGTTAAAAATGATCTGCTGCCGCAGTATCAATCAATGCATCTTCCCATTTACGCACATCCCTCATTGTACAGCGATGCACTTCACAGCAAATTTCCAGCGCAGAAGGGAGAAATACGGTTCTGCACGTGCGGGCTCTGCGCTAGGAATTTCTTCGTCTAGCTTCTGAAACAGGGTCTTTGCTTGTGTTCAACGGCGTGCCTTGCCGTGGGGTGATGGGAGGCTCAAAACCACTCACTTCTCCAAGAATGTAAACGGGACGATTTTTAACCTCTTCGTAAATGCGCCCAATGTATTCGCCCAAGATGCCGATGCTAAAAAGCTGTACCGCTCCTAGAAAAAAGATGGCAACTGCGATCGTTGCAAACCCTGTAAGCGGTGAAACAGGTGAGAAAAAGCGCCAGTAGAGCACCAGAATCGCCATGATGATTGCCACTACCGCCGCAAACAGCCCTACATAGGTCGAAATGCGGAGCGGCACTCTGGAGAACGATACGAGACCGTCGATTGCCAGTGCCAGCGATTTGCGGAACGTGTACTTGACCTCGCCTGCAAACCGAGAATCGCGCTCAAAGGGAATGGCGATTTGCCGAAACCCTAGCCACGATCGCAACCCCCGAATATAGCGATTGCGTTCTGGCATGGCGTTAAGGGCATCCACCACCCGTCGATCCATCAGGCAAAAATCGCCCGTATCAGTGGGCATCTCCACATCGGCAAGCTGACGCAGCAATCGATAGAAGACATAAGCCGTCAAGCGCTTAGACCAGCTTTCTTGATGGCGCTGTACTCGCTGGGCATACACCACGTCATAACCCCGTCGCCACTTATCTGCCAGGTCTGGAATGAGTTCTGGCGGATCTTGCAAATCGGCATCTAGCACGACGATCGCCTGCCCTCGCACAAAATTCAGCCCCGCTGTCACGGCCACTTGATGCCCAAAGTTGCGCGCAAAGCTGAGATAGCACACGCGACGATCGCGTTCCCGTAAATCGCGCATGATGGATAGGGAGCGATCGTGGCTACCATCATCCACCAGCACCAGTTCCACCGTCCCATCCATGCTATCCATGACCGCACTCAGGCGACGATAGAGTTCCACCAGCGTGGCTTCCTCATTAAACACGGGCACAATGAAGGAATAAGTAGGCTGCATGGGATATCGAGGTAGAGACTTGCGAAAGAAGAAAGGATCGATAGCTTTCAGCGGTCAGCTTTTGGGTAATTCAATAAATGGATATTATCAAACTGAAACTTGAAAAGGCAGAAGGTAAAAGGCTGACCGCTAACCACTGACCGCCGACGTTTTATTGTCACCCATTACTTTGCTGGTGGATGAGTCTCATCAGATATGGATAGACTGGCTTTAGAACGGCGCGATCGCTGGCGGCGATACAACGTTGTGCCACCAATGAAAAGCCCCGTCAGTGTTAGAGCACCGACAAAGGGCAGCACGTCACCTGTCCGCAGCGCTCTTAAACCAGAGCTGCCTAGCAATACATAGGGCAGAATCCCCGGCGTTGTCCCTACCAGGGTACCGAGAAGATAGTCTCGATAGCTCACTGAAGTCAACCCTGCTGCAAAATTGAGCAACCCGTAGGGCATGAAGGGGACGAGCCGAATGGCAATCATGTAGGGCAAGCCGCCACGCCGCACTTCTGCATCCAAGGTTTGCCAGCGTCCAGACAGCCTACGGGCGATCGCCTTGCGTCCCAGCGTGCGGGTAAACGCAAAAGCCACGATCGCGGCCAGCATCGCTCCTGCACTCGTCCACAATGTGCCAAACCAGGGGCCAAACAGCGCGCCTCCCAGCAAATTCAGCGGAGTAGAGGGCATGATCAGCACGGTGGCGATCGTGTAGAGCAAGACATAGAACAGCGGTGCCCAAACGCCCGTCGATCGCAACCAACCTTGTAGCTGTGCTGGGTTAAGTCCGCCTAACCCATACGCAATAATCGCCGTCACTGCAATGCAGCCGAGAGCGATTAGAAAAACGCGAGTCTTAACATGCGGCACAGGCGAAGCCATGAGACAAGAGCCATTAAAGAGAACGTGAAGGATATCCGTTCCCAACCGCCAATAGTCTAGCCTGTACCCTGGTGTTTACTGGCGCTGACCCATGACATTCCTGGCTTGTTTCTGGGACTACGAAGTCGGTGATCATTCTGGGCTATATTGAGCCTCAATCGTTAGCTCCGTCTCAGGTATCGATCGCATGCGAAAACGTTACGCCACGTTTGCCCTTCTGTTTGCGCTGACTTTAGCGACGGTGATGACCCTACCAATATTCGCGCAAGTTTTGCCAGGTAACGTCACATCAACGGCTATGTTGCAATCTCGATCGTCTGACATGATTGCACAAGTGCCGACGGCACCCACTGCTAAGCGACCTAACGTGGTGCTATTGGCAACAGGAGGCACAATCGCAGGCACGGGGGCGACTTCAACCACCACTGCTGGGTATCAAGCGGCTAAACTTCCTGTGACAGCCCTCATCAACGCGGTACCAGAACTAAAGAACATTGCCAACGTGACGGGTGAGCAGGTGCTGCAAATTGCCAGCGAAAACATGACCAACGAGGGGTTGCTAAAGTTGGCCGATCGCGTGAATGCGGTGTTGGCAAAACCGGATGTTGATGGAGTCGTGATCACGCATGGCACTGACACGATCGAAGAAACCGCTTACTTTCTCAATCTCGTCACCAAAAGCGAAAAGCCTGTGGTGATTGTAGGAGCCATGCGCCCCGCCACCGCTCTCAGTGCCGATGGGCCGCTCAATCTTTATAATGCGGTGGCGATCGCAGGTAGCCCCGCAGCCGTGGGCAAAGGCGTGCTGGTCAGCCTCAACGACCAGATCTCAGCGGCTCGTGAAGTGACCAAAACCAATACAACCAGCCTCAACACCTTTCAGTCACCTGATCTGGGCTACTTGGGCTATGTCGAATTAGGCAAGCCCTACTTCTACCGCACCTCCACGCGCAAACACACGACCGCAACCCCCTTCACCGTCACGCCCACTACAAAATTGCCCCAGGTTGACATTATCTACGGCTATGGCAACAACAGCCCGGTGCTGCTCAATGCGGCAGTTGCCGATGGTGCCAAAGGCATTGTGTATGCAGGTGTCGGTGATGGCAGCATCTCAGTCCAGTTAGAACCAGCGGCGATCGCGGCCCGCAAAAAAGGGGTCATTATTGCCCGGAGTGCACGCGCAGGGTCGGGTCGGGTTGTACGCAATGGCGAAGAGAAAGACGACGAGTACGACTTCATCGTGGCAGATAATCTGAACCCACAGAAAGCTCGCATTTTGCTGATGCTGGGCCTCATCATCACAAACGACACCAAAGCGCTACAAGACATGTTTTACACGTACTAAACGCCGACCTGAAACCCATCCGTAGGGACGTTAGAAGGGCAGAGAATCAGTGGTTCCTAACCGATACCGAGCAAGCCGAAGCGCAAGTGCTACAAGCAGCCCGCAACCTACTGGCAACCGGAGCGGAACGCACGCAAGTCGATCAACTGTTGGGATTATCAGACGCACAGCTCGACACGCTCTAGTGCCGTGAGTGATTGAAATCGCCCAGAATCTCTGGCTTTACATCGGAACCAGCACGATCGTTTAACATCGCTTTCGACATAAACTTTACCGTTGCTTAATCGTTAGTAACCACAGCTTCACCGTTAGTAACCACAGCTTCATCATTACTAACGACAGGATGAGTGGGAGTAACGACAGCTTCTCCATTCCTAACGACACGATGAGCGGGCGTCAGGACAGGTTGTGCAGCAGTAAGGACGGCTTGTGTGGAGGTAAGGACGACGCCTGCTGAAACGACCAGAGCTAACGCTTCTCCTCAAACCGCTGATACCAGATGATATTGCCCAAAGTGGTAATGACCAAAGCAACGCCGCCTCCAATCCAAGCCGATGTAGGATCGTAGCCGCTCTTGCCAAGATTCTTCATCCATAGATGGGTCACCTCAGAGCCAACTAGCCGATCGGCAAAGAAGGGAAAGAGATACATCAAGGCTGCGCCAACGATGAGCCAACCCACCATTGAGGCGAGCAGAAAAATAGTTTTGGCAGTCGATTGGCTACCCATAAGCAACTATCCACCCGCGATCGTGTAAAAACTAACGCTGAGATTAGCACAGGCGATATGACGCAGCACATCAACATAGCAATACTCGGAGTACATTCCTCACGACTAGAGTAAAAACTTCTCTACCACGGCAATACCTCTCCATTCGCGTGCCAGAATGTACCTGTGTTCTCTAGTGTCAGGGCATCAATTCGCTGTAGTAATCCATTCACAGAAGCCTCTGGCGTCATGCCGCCCGTTGTGAAGTTCGTCATTTGCGTTTGCACTAAACCGGGATGGAGGATGGCAACGGCAATGCCACGCGGTTTCAGGTCATGTGCCAGTGACTTTCCTGCCATCGACAACGCGACCTTCGACATGCGATAGCCATAGGAACTGCCAGAGGTGTTGTCCGCGATCGACCCCATGCGGCTCGTCATAAACACCAGCTTGGAACCTGCCTTGAGATTAGGTAACAGTGCCTGAGTGACTCGTAAAGGGCCAAGAGCATTCACCTCAAACTGTTCTCGAATGCAGTCAAAATCCAGGTTTTCGAGCGTCACACGCTTGAGGATGCCAGCGTTGTTGATCAGCGCATCAATACCCCTCTCGCCCAAGCGAGATTGCAAAGTCGCCACCGAAGCCTCTGACGTTAAATCAATCCCTTCTTCGACCTGCACTCCTAGCTGTTGCAACGCCTCAGATGCAGCGCGACAGACCGCGACGACCGTCTCGCCTCGTGCTTGCAGTTGACGACAGTATTCATAGCCAATGCCCCGATTTGCACCCGTTACCAAATAAATTCCCATCGCTTTAAGCCGTCCTGTCCTTCAAATTACTATCAGCAGGTTGAGGCGTATATTGTTGACGAGTAGCGATCGCAAGCAGCCCCACTAGAAAGGTAAGAATGCCAGCCAAGTAAAGCGGATACGTGTAAGTGACAGGGTTTTCCTGATGAATGAGGCTACCAGCAATCACAGGCCCAAACGCATTAGACACATTCAAATAAGAAGCATTAAGACCCATCGCAGTGCCCTGTACATCCGGCTTAGAGTTAAGCGAAATTAATGTCGTAACCATCGGCTGCACCAAAGCATTAAATAGTGAAAAAAGGATGCTTACACCAACAAAATAAGCCAAGCTGGGTACAATTGGCATTACACCAAACGAGAGGCTACGAACCAGCAGTGATAGAAGCAAGATTTGCACCAGACTTAACCGTTTTGTAAGGAACGGAATGCCTTTAACTTGCATGATGAGAATCAACGTACCAAACAGCATAAACATCAGCGTGAGTGACTGGCTATTTTGACCCAGTACATGCATAAAGTAAGGCTGAAAAGCAAAGGTAAAAATTGTAAATGTGGTACCAATCAGAAAGTTGATGATTAGCAGAATACCTACTCGCGGTAGAGCCAGCCCTTTCACTAAATTACCCAGGCCGACATCAAAGATATTTGTTGCTTTCTCTGCTTTTACCTGCAATGTTTCTGGCAGGAAGAAGCATGTTACCAACAGTGCAATGAAAGCAAGTCCGCTTGATATTAAAAAGCTGGCACCCAAAGAAACTTGCTGAGCCATCAAACTACTTGCTGGCCCTAAAATAAAACCCAGGCCAAACGTCGCCGAACTATAAATGCCGAAGGCTTTAGCTCGCTCTTGCGGAGATACAACATCCGATACGATCGCTTGCGAGACAGACGCATTTCCACCCGTGATGCCATCAAAAAACCGTGCAAAAAAGAGAACCATTGCACTGTGAGCTGTACCCGCTATAAAGCTAGCAATAACTGTTCCTGCTAGACTGATGAGTAGTAACGGTTTTCGCCCGTAGCGATCGGATAACTTCCCAATGACAGGTGTAGCTAAAAATTGAGCACCTGCATACGTTGCAAACAGTAAGCTTGTTTGAAAATCAGTCAACCCAAAGTGTCTGCCATACGGGTAAAGAATGGGAATGAGAATTGTAAAACTGATTGAGTTGACAAAAGCAATAAACGTTGTAATCCAAAAACTACGATTCATTGATATACTGCATTGACGACATAACTAGACGTGCATACAGAGTATAGCTTTGCAGCGGTTTTCAATTCAATCAGCCGTAGTCTCATGAAGACGGGTAGTGAGTTTAGGGTATAGGAGCGTGAAGGCAAATGAAACTGGCTGTAAGAGGAGACTGCCCAACTATGCAAGGGGCATGTTTAGCGCTTTAGATTGGGTGTCAAAGTTGATTGATGGGTGATGTAATCGCAAGGTTTGAACTTGTCGTTAGGGCTGCAATGGCAGAATAGCATTGCTCTATGGGTTCAGTGCAAGTGACAAGGGTGCAACGGTGTGAATGCGCAGCATGACAACAAACGCATGGCAATGAGAGCATGGCTTCTTTCGCTCATCGGAGGATTGCTGAGTTTAATGGTGGCGATCGTGCTGCTCAAACCGCCAACGGTTGTAGCGACTACTGCTCCTGATGCTGCACTGTATAAGCAGGCTCAGCAAGTGCAAACTAGCTTTCTTAAGTCCTTGGAAACTCTAGTCAATATTGATTCTGGGACGGGTAATCAAACGGGTCTGACTCAGGTTGAAAAGCTGGTTATCGAGCAACTTCAAGCGATCGGTGCAACGGTGCAGACCGTCGCGGCAACACCCAGCGTGGGACGGACAATTCTTGCAACTCTACAAGGCACTGGTAAGGGTAAGATTCTTCTCTTAGCCCACACCGATACAGTCTTTAAAGAGGGCACCGCCACACAGCGACCCTTTAAGGTTGTTGATGGCAAAGCTTATGGCCCCGGAGTGATGGATGACAAGGGCGGTATTTTGCTCGGCATCGCAGCACTCAAAATCTTAAAAGAACAGAATTTTAAGGACTTCGGCACCATTACCTTTTTGATCAATCCCGATGAAGAAAAAGGCTCGTTTGGTTCCCGCGACCTCATCAAAGCAACCGCTAAAAAGCATAACGTGGCATTGGTGTTAGAATTTGGCTCACCAGAGGACAAAGTAACTGCCTGGCGCAAGGGCATTGGGTATTATGGGCTAGAGGTTAAAGGTCGAGCTGCCCATGCAGGTGCAGAACCAGAAAAGGGTTGTAATGCCTTACTAGAAGCCGCTTACCAAACTCTGAGGCTTAGCAAACTGGGCAATCCAAGCAAGCAAACATCGGTTAATGTTACGGTTTTTCAGGCAGGCGATCGCCCCAATACGATTCCAGATTTTGCTACCGTACAAACCGATGTGCGGGTGTTGGATGCCCAAGAATACAGTCGCCTCACCCGTGACTTTACGCGCTTAGCTACAACGAAGCTATTGCCCTGCACAAAGATCAACGTGCGGGCTGAACAAGGTCGTCCACCCTTTCCACCTAATCCTCAAACCGATGCGCTCGTGAAAAAAGCGCAAGCCATTTATCAAGAAATTGGACTTCAGCTTGGCGTAGAGGGTAGTGGCGGCGGCACTGACGGTAACTATGCAGCATCAGTGGGCACCATTACCCTGGATGCACTTGGCCCTGTTGGTGGCGGTGCCCATAGTCCTGAGGAATACATCGACGTGGATCGTATTGCACCACGACTTTACCTTCTTACCAGGCTTTTAATGACGTTAGGAACATCAGCCTGACACTTGCAACGGTTGCAATAGTGGAGAAGAGCTAAACTCCTGACGGCTTATGATGCCATCCCTGCTAGCGATGCACCTGACGTAGCCGATTGCTTCCATGTCTTGTAAGGTACTGCCACTGAGCGTGTTGAGGATACTGCCGCTGAGCGTACTTGCAATGCTGTGCCAGGCGACTTCAGCGAATAGACCATAAAGGCAACAGCCAGATACGCAAAGAAAAAATATTCCACCACAGTGGCAGCAAGGGTCAAAATGTCTTGAAGATTTTCCATAGGGCACTGTATCCAGCGTTGATCTTACTGTCTCACTACTCTACCGCGTTGTCTGCTACAAGCAACATATGACCTAATGATATTGAGCGTATTCTCGTACCAGATAAATTGAGAATGCGACACATTCTCTATTACTTGCGTAAGCTGCAGCCTATTGAAGATGGATGCAGGGTGTGGGATATCCAGTGTGGTGAAGGCAACGGCAACGGCTGTAAGACATCTTTCAAGAAGAAGCATTAATTCGTTAGCAAAGCTTAAGATGAAGAAGATTCGTCCTGTAGGTCTTGAGCATGGTTGCAATTCCACACTCTCAAACGTTCGCTCTTGTACAGACGCTGCAATGGGTGTTTGATCCGGTGGGCTACATGGAGAAAAATTTTCAGCGCTTTGGTGGTTTCTTCAGAGCAGAAATATCGCCCGTCAATCCTGAACCCATTGTCTTTGTGAATCACCCAGAGGCCATTCAGTCTCTCCTTTCCCAGGACAATAGCGATGAACTGTCGGCACCGGGAGAAGTCAACGCATTGCTCAAACCACTCTTTGGTGAAAACTCGCTTCTACTTCTAAGCGGTAAACAACATCGTCAGCGACGACAGTTGATGGTGCCTCCGTTTCACGGCGAGCGGATGAAAGCTTATGGCGATTTGATTTGCGCGATTACCCAAGAAGTTATGGATCAATGGCAAGTAGGGCAACGATTTTGTGCGCGTGAAGCCATGCAGAAAATTACGATGCAGGTTATTTTGCAAGCTGTCTTTGGCCTATATGAAGGCGATCGCTATCAACGGCTTGAATACCTCCTAGCTGAACGACTCAATCTCATCAGTACGCCTCTCAGCTCTGTTCTGCTCTTTTTTCCACAACTAACGGTTGATTTAGGCCCCTGGAGCATTGGTGGACGGGTACGGCGACTAGTTGAAGAGACCGATCAACTCTTGTATGCCGAAATTCGAGAGCGACGTGCCCAACCTAATGTCGATCGCACGGATGTTCTCTCTCTCCTACTCGCCGCTAAAGATGCTGATGGTAAAGGCCTTACTGATGAAGAACTCCACGATGAACTCATGACGCTATTGGTTGCTGGACACGAAACCACCGCGACAGCGCTTGCTTGGGCACTGTATTGGATTCATCATCGCCCGGAGGTACACCAAACGTTGACGGCGGAGTTAGAACAGTCGAGCGACATGGCTGATCTGATGGCAATTTCGCGTTTACCGTATCTCACAGCAGTCTGTAGCGAGACCCTGCGGATTTATCCTGTTGCTATGGTGACGTTACCTCGTCGGGTGGAAAAGCCGATGCAGTTAATGGGATACGACCTTGAGGTGGGTTCCTTACTGTTGGGCTGTATTTATCTGGTGCATCACAACGAAGCACTTTATCCCAATGCTCACGAGTTTCAGCCTGAACGGTTTTTAGAGCGACAGTTTTCTCCCTCTGAGTTTTTGCCCTTTGGTGGAGGCAGTCGCCGCTGCATTGGAGCCGCACTTGCAATGTATGAAATGACGTTGGTTTTGCGAACCATTTTGAGTCAATGTGAACTGCAACTAGCAGAGCCAAAAGCTGTGAAACCTCAACGCCGAGGTGGTACGCTCGCACCAAAAGGCAGTGTTCAGATCAGAAAAGTTGGCGATCGCTCCCAGGTATTGCCAGCGCTAGAGACACCGCCTGAGTCAGCCGGAAATCTAAACGGCATTCACACTTCTCGATGACGCTACTGGCACTGGAGCTTTTGGCATTCGTGCTAGGGTTCGCTAGTTTTGATTTTGTGCTTTGGATTAAGTAAAGGTTGTTATTTTGTGATGATACTCAAGGGTGTTGAGCTTAATTGATGACTTGCCGTAGATTGATGAGCTACTCACTATCGATAAATCTCCTTCGGTTCTACGTTTTCCACTAGAACCTTTATCTGCATTGCCTGATTTTCTCCAGAAGGTTGAGTAGACGCAAGTGTCTCCAAAAATTGAATGGCTGCTTTAATGGATGCGAACTCACCGCTAATTATTCGTTGCGGTGCTGAATGTACTACGTCTTCACCCTCAAGAGCGGATTGAAGATTGGAGTGCCCCAGATCGATCGTCGCCAACTGCTTTGTTTCTGAGCCAATTTGTTCAACGATGAGTTTTTCACGACGCACAGGTACCTCGATTACCTGCGTTTCAATTTCTTTGCGTACAATCACTTCGCCAACTTTACGCCGTTTGCGATCGACAACCAGACGCTCTTCAAATAGTGGAATGACTTTTTCTTCTGCCACTTGGGGCGATGTAGAAGGCGTCCTCTTCCCTAAAGATAAGTTTTCTTGCCTGTAATAGGCCGCAGGCGGTGCTTCTACTGGTATTGCCGCCTGCTTACTATAATCGCGCTCCACGATCGCCTCTTGAGGTTGAGGTTGAGCAGTATCCGAGAATGGTGTTGCAACTGGAGGATTGGTTGGTGGTACTACCGTTGCCTCATTCTCAGTGTCTACCTCATCCCTAAAGTCTAACGGGGCGGATGCTTCTAGCGGGGCAGACGCTTCTAGCGGCGTAGAATTTAGAGACGTGAAATGATTGGGATGATTAGAGTTTGTAGGCGGCATATTTCTAAAGCTTCTTTGTACACGTATGACTTAATTTGAAGAAAGTGCAGGTAAAGATTGTCTAACTTTACCTGCACTCGTATGCTCTATCTGTTCATCACTGCGCCAATAGTTCTAGGCAGTGCGTTAAAGCCTTTGGGTTGTTTCCTTGACCGCTAGTGATCCCCAAATCTCCCTTTAAAGGGAGGACATTGAACGGTTTGGCTCCCTCCTTTTTACCAACGTTAGCAGCGCGGAGCGCGAGGGTTGAGGAGGATTGAAAGTTTCAAAGCACGCACTAGAAAACCATTGGCTTAGAATCGTGGACTAAATAAAACCGACAACTTTTTTGCAGGTAGGTGCGGCCATGCGCCCCTACGAGAAATGCCGAAGTTATTGAATGCTTGTTCCTTAGCGTCGTTTATTAGATCGTTGATTGGGTGTTTGATCAATGACTGGATGACCTTGGGTATTGACATCCAACTCTTCGCGACGAAGCTCCTCTTGGGCCTCAACCGTGTCACGATCAATCTCTTTGCGAACGCTCACGTTCTCACGAACGATCGTTTCCTTGTGAATATCAGGCACCTCTTCGTAAACCTCCATACGGGCGACTTCACCTTCACGGAAATCAGCACTAGCCGCATCAACCGGAGTTCCAACGTTATCTCCAGCCGTGCGCTCAATGATAACGCGCTCTTTTTCAACAGGTACTGAAACACGAGCGGTCTCAGTTTCTACATGTTTGCCAACAGTAACCTCTCCAGTTTTCTGACGTGTCTTATTAGCAATCAGCCGCTCTTGGTAAAGCTTGAGATTTTGGTCACGCTCATTGAAGTTGTAAAGATCGGGATCACGATCGTAGCTGTAGGTATCACGATTATACGCAGCAGCATGAGCTGAGTTTTCGAGCGGCGCATCGCCGATTGCAGCAGAGCGATCAACGGCAGCATTACTAGCACTGCTACTAGCGGAAGCACCGGAGCGATAAGTCCCACGAACTCTTTCTTCATGCTCATAATCAACGGTTGAGTTTTCGTCAAACTCAGGAAGACTTTCCACTTGAGAGCGGCTCAAGTTGTCTGCATAAATTCGATGCTCCGGATAAGAAATCCGTGCACGACCGATCGGGAGCAATACCTTTTTGCCAAAAACCCAAAGACCAGTGTTGATTACAAAATAGCGAAAACTGCCATCTTCATCCACCAAAAGATTATTGACTGAACCAACTTTCTCATTACCGTTGTAAAGATCAAAGCTCAAAAAATCCTGGTTGTCAAAATGCTGACGATAGGCCGGATCAAAGTCTTTTATTTTATAGAGAGCCATGCTTTTGTCCTTCCGTAATGCCGTGAACAACTTCAATATAAAAAGTAGACTTTTGGGCTACCTCTCTCTAAAAGAAGATACGAGATATTTAAGATCTTTTTATCTTCTGAGGTATGTCAACAGCTTTACAAGTAATGCTTACAAACTTGCTGCATGGTTTATTCCTATAGATAGGGGTAAGCGATCGAGCCGTTGCCTAATCTTCTTACATATTTCCCGCTCTAGTCGCTTTCGATGAGCGTAGGAAAATTGAGTTAAAGGCATAAACAATGGCATACGCAGACAGACCAATCAATAATGTTGTGGAGCGATCGACGGCCGTTCCTGTAGCTGATTATCACGACCGTGTCCGATGGGGTCCAATCATTGCCGGACTCGTGGTTGCTTTGAGCACTCAATTAGTCTTAAGTGCGTTGGGTGCTGCGATTGGCTTGACCAGCCTTTCTGGTTCAGGGGCCCCTCGCAGTGACGCAGATAATATTGGCTCCGCTGTTGGCATTTGGGCAATCATTAGCTTGCTGATTTCGCTTTTTCTGGGCGGCTGGACGACAACTCGTGCCTGCGGACCCATGAACCGCAGTACAGGTTTACTGAACGGCGCTATTCTCTGGGCAACGACGTTAGCCATTAGCGCCTGGTTGATTTCCAGTGGTGTTTCAGGAGCGTTTGGTATCGCAGCATCAAACGCTGGTGAAGTGATCAATCAAGCGCAGCAAAGTGGAGCTGGTATTCCTAATCCAGCGGCTTCTCCAAATGTGACAGCTCAACAAACGCGTGACATTGCTGGAAATGCAGCTAAGGTTGGCTGGTCGTTTGCGATCGGCTCCTTACTAGGGTTAGCAGCCTCGCTGATGGGTGCATCCATTGGAACTCGGACACATCGGACAACCACCACCACGACCGTTCAACAGTAGGTGTTTGTGGCTTATGCTCTACCCCCCCTACTAAGAAAGCCATTTGTGATGTTACCAGCGTATGGAGCACCAGTTATGTCTGGCACTCGGCGCTTTTGGCAAATCGCCACTTTCTTATGAGCTTTATTCACCAGGTCTTACAGATTAGAAAGCCTACCTGCACACTTTTCAAGTTCAAACATTGCAAACTCAAACTCTGCAAATTCAAACCTTTTAATCCTGTTTAACAGAGAGGAACACATGGTATCAACATTAAACGACACAAAGCGCAGCGCGATCGGTATGCAGCTTGCTAGCATCAAAGCAATCCAGGAGCTACTGATTAGCAACGAGCAAACACTGATTTCTGAGGTTTCGGACGCTGAGGTGCGTGAGCGACTTCAGAAGATGCTAGAAGACGATCAAAAAAACTTGGGTGTTTTAAATACGGTTATCGTTCAGTATGGCAACAAAGAGGAACCAAAGAAGACTGTCACTGAGTTTATCAAGAAAGCAAAAGAATTGATTGCAGGCTCAGAACTGTCCTTATACGAGAAAGTGTTTCAGCATGAGCTGCTTAAGCATCAGCAAGTTATGAGTGGAGTCGTTGTTCATAAAGCAGCACAAAAAGTTGGTGCAGATGTTGAGGCTGCGATTACTCCGCTTAACACAGTTAACTTTGAAAATCGCGCCCATCAAGAACAGCTAAAGGGAGTCCTTGAGGTTTTGGGTGTGCGCGAATTGACCGGGAAGGAAGCTGATCAAGGACTGTGGGCACGAGTGCAAGATGCTGTAGCGGCTGTCACGGGTATTGCTGGTAGCGCCGTCACTCAAAGCTCCAACAAATCTGACATGAATGTTCAAGACGTGATTCGTATGGATCACCAAAAAGTGAACGCGTTGTTTGTTGAAATCAATAACTCAAACGATTCTCAAAAGATTCAAGAATACTTTGGGCAAATCTACAAGGACTTAATTGTTCATGCGAAAGCAGAAGAACAAGTTGTTTATCCTGCTGTTCGTCCCTTCTACGGTGATGACAACACCCAGGAACTCTACGATGAGCAAGCTGAGATGGCTACCTTATTGAACGAAATCAAAAGCATCGATCCTGCTAACGCTGAGTTCAAAACCAAAGTCAATCAATTGAAAGATATTGTGATGGATCACGTTCGACAAGAAGAAAGTACAATGTTTGCTGCAATTCGCAATAACTGTAGCAGTGAACAAAGCGAGCAGTTAGCAAGTCAGTTTAAAGCGGCAAAAAGCAAATTGCAAGATCAGCTCAAGGCTGAACTTAACTAGCGGTTCAATAGCTTAGCGGCTATTCAATCAATTAACTAGCAGGACGAACTTGAGTTCGTCCTGTTTTTGTAAGCATTAGCTTTATTTTGATACTCTGAATGAGCTAGGCAGTATTTTAAAGTCTTTAGGGTATTTCCTTGACCGATGGTGAATCCTCTTTAAATTCTCCTTCAAAAGGGGGACTTTGAACAGTTGGGTAACTTTCCATTAACCTGGCAATCAAAGATCTGACGCTGATTGGCTGACAAAGGTCTTGAAAGGCTGATGGCTTCATTACTCATCCGCTCGTGATTAGAATCCGAGCTAATGGTGCGAAACCCGTTTTGTTAGCCCGCATTTTCATTGCAGGGTAGGTGATCGCTAAAAATTTTGTCAATCAACCAGCTAGAGCAAGTAAGCCTAGCGTAAGAGTTTTTAAAGTGCCTTAGTTTTTTTACTGAAAATCACTAGCCGATGAAAACTTTGGTCAAAAGTCGTATTTCAAAAAAATAGGCTGGTATATCTTACCAGCCTAAATAGATACGGATTTTATGAGCTTGTTGTGCGATCGTAGTTGCACAAGATTATCGTAATGATGGCTAACCACTTTCTCATCAGCCAATTTAGTGATAGAGCACGACCTAATGTAAAACATTAAGGTATCTAGCAATACATAGCTTTGTTTTAAAGAAACACTTAGCTTGAGAATTTATATGCTTTTAATGCATATCCTAAAAGCGCTTCATTCCATAGGAAGACAAAGTCGCTGTGGTTTTTTTGTTACATTCATCAGTGATGCCATAAGTTAAAAGTTGGAGAACATCATGGAAAATATCCAAGATACGATTAAAGACGCAAAAGACGCACTGCCAAACGTTACGCCTACACCACCTGGCCTGAAGGCTGAGTCTTCCGCACATGATCTAAAATCTCGCTTGGAATGGGGTGAGCCTGCATTAACGATTCTCGATGTTCGCGATCGTGAATCGTTTAACAAAGGTCACATTATGGGAGCAATGCCCATGCCTCTAGATCGGTTAATTGACGGCGCACAAACTATTGACAAAGTGCGCGACATTTATGTCTACGGCGAGACAGAAGAAGCTACCACACAAGCAGCCTCAAGGCTGAGCGAAGCAGGTTTTCGCAATGTGGCAAAGCTGAAAGGTGGCCTTGAAGCTTGGAAAGCGATCGCTGGTTCTACTGAAGGTACAGAGGAAATTTCCCATCCTGGTTCTGAGGCTTATAACGTCGTTTCTCGTCTTGCACACCATCAGCAAACTCAGCACAAATAGAGTACACATACTCCGTTATGCTGAGCAGGAAGCGACTGGCGACTCAACGCTCTTTTACTAGCCTTTTACAAGGTAATCTACAATGATTACCTTGTAAATTGCAGCGATCGTTAAGGGCTTTGTAAGAGGTCTGACATGTGCCCAATCGTGTCTAACTCTGCATCTCACCTAAGTAACTGGTCTCCACAGTTAGGGCACAACCTCACTTAATTTAACATCTAACTTGAGTGAGAGGTAGCAAACGTATTTGAACTGTAAGGTTCGGAAATGTAGACGATGCGACTTTTTGGAGTGCGGTTAACGCGAGTGCTTATTTCGTTGTTTATAGACACTTTAGACTGCTCACCCATTTATATGTCATGCAATAGTCATACATCGCCTCGCCTGCTTTCTTATTTTCCCGTTCTCTGTAGTGCTAGAAAAGTAATTTGTCGGCAAAGTTTTGTGCTTATCGCATCATGTTGTGCTGGATGGGTTAACTAAGGCAGATGAGCTATTTGAAAGGTAGAGTCGATTTGAATCGCCTGCTTTTCAATTTAGCTGTTTAACTTAAGTGTAGAAATGGGAAACGATTTCATGAATGCGCTAGTCTCTTTTTGTAAAAAGATACATCTCGGTAGAATTTTTGCCGTTCTTGCAGCAAGCTTTGTTCTACTTCTAAATGCCGCCTGTAGTAACGGAAATGCGGTTGGTGCTCGCCCTAATAACCCACCTGTTCAAATGGGAGGACAGAATAATCCTCACAAAGTTGGTGGTGATGGCTATAGCGAGTATCAGATGTCTACTGATCCTGCTGTTACTAAGCGCGATCGTGCTAGCGCTTCAAAACATGGTCAGTTGATTCAATCTCTGATGATGAGCGCTCATTTTCAGATCGCGACGCCCAAGGTTTAGATGTAACTGGAACCTTCTCCAGAAATATAAATAGAGATCCACTGAAAGAGGCGAGGCAAATACCTGAGCAGCCTCAGACGGTCATTGATCGAAGTAATCTAAATGAAAGGATTTTGGAGAAGACAGGCCGAACATTTGAAGAAGCTTCTAAGCATTTAGCAGGTTCAACCGATCAGTCAATTGAGCAATCAGGAGCGGTACAGCAAGATTTGAACCACTAGGGCGGTTTTAAAACCCTCGGAAGCCCCCAACTCCCAAATTTTGGAGCCTACAAACCAGCTTCAAAGTCCCCTAGCATTGGGTGGTTAAGGCCCTTTGGGCATACAAGGAAAGGGGGCAGAAGCTATCAGCAATGAAACGATTGAGGTTTTAAAACACCGCCTAGCGTTTTCATTGCACTTTTAACAGCGTAATGTAAAGGCTCACGGACAATTTTTCCACGCTGTTAAGGATGGTTGACTCAGTACCAGTTGTAAACATTGACCAGCATGATTAACAAACAATGGAGTGACAGAATGAACAAGGGTTTTTCCTTCTTTAAGGATATCCAGTTGGAACGGATTTTGATAACTGCAGCGGTTAGTGTGCTGATGCTGTTTAGTACTGCATGCAGCCGTGCCACTGCGACTGATGCCGCATCAGTAAAAGCTCCGAGCGGTTCTAGTCCCAATCCTCCTGGGCAAGTGCAGCCTTACAAAGGTGGAATGAACAACTTTGATGATGTTGATCCCACCCGTTCAGATAAAAGCAGCGTTGATGCAAAAGCAAAAGCGTTAAAGGATCAAGTAGAACGTAACATCAACGAGAGGGGCATTGACAGCCCTGAGCAATACGTTAAAAACTATCGCAGTGGTACACCCATCAATGAGCGTGTTGAGAACATCGGTAAAGACTTAGGCAAAACTGCTGCTGATGTTAAAGAAAGCCTGCAAGAGGTTGGGGAGCGTGGCTCTAAGAACCTTGAGCGCAATGTAAAGAGCGCACCTGGACAGGCTTCACGCACGTTTGACCAGGCTAAACAAAACGTGAAAGCAGCCGGTGATGACGTTTCTCGTGGTGTTAAGGAACCCGTCAACAAAGCTGACAAAGTACTTGATCGCGCAGGTGAATACGCCCAAGATAAGGCAGATGATGCGGTTAACGCGGCTGCTCGTGCAGTTAATTAATTACCCTGAAACCACATCTTCTAAAGGTAATCCCCTTTAGGAGTAAGAGCTTTGAGGCCGGAACCTGAAGAGGCCAGTTTTTAACCCGATCGCGATTCTTTGAGGTAGAACTATGACCCAAACACCGAACATTCCGCCTGTGATTGAAAGCGATGAAAAGGAATATCGTGATAGCGGTGTGCCCAGCACAGTGGCGATCGCAGGACATCCATTTCATCCATTAATTGTTACCTTTCCCATAGCGTTTTTAACGGGTGCTTTGGGAACTGACGTTGGCTACTGGCTTACAGGTGATGCTTTTTGGGCACGTGCATCGTTTTGGCTCATTGGTGCAGGTATTGTTACAGGTCTTTTAGCGGCCGCAACAGGCATGCTAGATTTTTTGAAGATTGATCGTGTCCGCGAACATCAGGCAGGTTGGGTACACATGGTAGGCAATGTAGCTGTGCTTGCCTTATCACTGGCGAGTTTTGCTCTGCGGTGGGGCAACCAGACAGGAGCAATTCTTCCGACAGGGCTTGTCATTTCACTATTTGTAGCAACGTTGATTGGTATTACTGGTTGGTACGGTGCTGAACTGGTTTATCGCCACAAGGTTGCTGTGATCGGTTATGGCAGTAGGCACAGACCTTAACGATCGACTTCAGTCTGGCTGACAAAACTCAACTCATTAGTCGCCAGGAAAGCTGTTTCCTGGCGATTTATCATAAACAGATGTGACTGGGCTTGCCTTTGCTGATCACTAAGCACGTTTCAATCGTCCGCATCCATCAAATTTAAATCTACAGATAGATGTGAAAACCCCGTGAAACCGCTAAGCTGCTGAACATCTAGCGAATGAATTGAATTGAATAAAGCGATTATGCCCTATCGAATGCCTTCAAGAGGCGCAGTTTTCAACAGCGATGCTCTTGCTAATTTTAGACGTATTGCAGTGGTGCGATCGCTTGAGGGCCTGGGTGATTTCCTCTGTTTGATCCCGGCGCTGCGATCGTTGCGTGCTGCTTTGCCACAAGCACACATCACGCTAGTGGGATTGCCACAGACGCAAGCATTGGTGCATCGTTTTCATCAGTATCTTGATGCCTTGCTGGCTTTTCCGGGATACCCAGGCTTGCCAGAGCAAACACCTCACCTTCAGCAGCTTCCATCGTTCCTTGCAGCAGCACAAAATCAACGCTTCGACCTGGCGCTACAACTGCATGGTAGTGGCCTGATTACGAATCCATTGACCGTCTTGCTTGGTGCAAAGCATACGGCTGGCTTTTTTCTGCCTGATCAATATTGCCCTGATCCAAAGAGCTTTTTGCCGTATGTTGACAACGAGTCAGAAGCACGGCGTTATGTGCGGTTAATGGATTTTTTGGGCTTCCCTTCTCAGGGTGAAGCGTTAGAATTTCCACTCGACGAGGATGATTATCGGGCAATGGCTGCGATCGAATCAATTGCTTTACTTCGTCAGGGCCATTACATCTGCATTCATCCGGGTGCCAGTACTGCCGATCGTCGTTGGTCTCCAAAACGATTTGCGCTGCTGGCGGATGTATTGGCGCGGCGAGGGTATCAAATTGTGCTGACTGGATCGTCAGAAGAATTGCCATTAACGCAAGCAGTTGCCAGGTTTATGCAAGCTGCGTCGATTAATGTTTCAGGTTGTACCAGCTTAGGTGCGCTGGCTGTTCTACTCAAAGGGGCTTGCTTGTTGGTTTGCAATGATACAGGCGTTTCACACCTGGCAGCAGCGCTTCAAGTACCTAGCGTGGTAATCTTTACAGCTTCTGATCCAAAGCGGTGGGCACCATTAGATCGTACTCAGCATCGGGTGATCGACACTTCTAACGGTGGGACATTGGAAGATGCGATTGTTCAGGCAGAAATACTTTTACAACGGTCGTCTGTTTTTAGGAATTCCCCTTCTACAGCATCACACCTGGAACAGAACAAAGGAGTATCCGTATGACTCCTCCATTTGAGCAAGTTGCAACTGCCATTGCAGAACGGTTAGCTCAACTCTTAGCAGCAGAAGTTTCAGTGTTGAATGCTCAAGGTGAAACTGTGACAACCAGCAAACCCAATGAGTTGTTAGGTTCACCTCATACGATCGTCGCCACTAAGGACGTCAATACTCTGTGCATTCCCATTCATTTCAACGGGCAGGAGGGGAAGGTACTCATTACCCCTTCGGCAGAAAGTGAAGCCATTTCGTTTCGTCCGGCGCAGATGTTAGTAGAGTTGATGCTTCGCCAAGTGACCACAACAGCGCAACTCAATCAGCATGAGCTTAAAAATAAATTTATTCATGATCTATTACGTGGGTCAAACGCTAGTGAAATGGATCTGCTGCGAGAGGGGCAAATCCTGGGGATGGATCTCTCTCGTCCGCGTGCTGTCATTCTAATTGATGCTGCAGACTACATTCTGTCTACGATCGCGCTCAGAGAGTTTGAACCATCAGCCCAAATTTTGCGACGGGCACAGCTTGTCATCAGTAGCATCGTGCGCTTTTTTCACCTACCCAACGACACCATTTGTGCGTACATTGGGGATGGCGAAATTGCTGTGCTGAAAGCTAGCAGTACGCAAGATTTAGCTGCATGGACGAGTCGTGACGATGAGCCAAAGCACGTCGATCCATCCTGGGCCAATCTTATTGCGTTGAAACGGGCTGGAGCGGCTTTACTCGATCGCTTGCGCGGTGAGACGCAAACCACCATCAATATTGGGATTGGTCGTTATCATCCCACATTGAAAGGGTTGGCAGCTTCATACCAGGATGCACGAGCGGCTTTATCGTTGGGAAAGCGGTTCTCTGGTCAAAATCAGGTTCATTGCTTAGATGGCTTAGGCATTGCAGCGTTTGTTGGTCTTTCCCACGAACGTACCAAAATTGATCTGGCTAAATACCTGCTGAGTCCGCTTGATCAAGAAATGGAGCTGCTTGAAACGTTGGATGTCTTCTTTTTTGAAAATTGTTGTCTTTCCACAACAGCAAGTCGGCTGACAATTCACCGCAATACCTTGAGTTACCGCTTAGAAAAAATTACCTCGCTTACCGGGCTTGATCCACGTCGTTTTGATGATGCTATGCAAATTCGTTTGGCGCTTTTTTTGCGATCGTTTCAGGGTGATGCTAGCAAGTTGTGCAAATGCACAGTCGTTGAACACTGGGATCACTCGTATCTTGGGCAAACATCCGATGAATCTTGTCATGCAGCCGTTCATCATAAATAGTAACGATGAACTATGCAGTGAGGTTTGGTGACGGATCAACTGCGGTTCGCCCTGCCTTTAAAGTCAACAATTATTGATTTGGATGACATTCATGCGCCCACTACGCATTTTAATCTGGCATGTACATGGGAGCTATCTTTACTATTTGACTCAATCCCATCATCAATTTTATTTGCCTGTAAAGCCAGGTTATCCCGAAGGTTACGGTGGGCGCTTAGCAGGCTTTCCGTGGTCTGACACGGTGCATAATGTGCCTGCTGAAGCAGTACGTGATCTGGAGTTTGACTGTGTGCTGTTTCAATCGCGCAAAAACTATCAGGAGGATCAGTACGACATTCTCTCGGCAGCCCAACGTCAGCTTCCGCGTCTTTATTTAGAGCACGATCCTCCGCAGGAACATCCCACGAACACACGCCATCCAGTTGATGATCCAAACGTCCTATTGGTTCACGTCACACCGTTTAATGCCTTGATGTGGGATAGCGGTCGCACACCCACTTGTGTAATTGAACATGGAGTTATGGTGCCAGAGGTGCCGTATACGGGTGAACTCGATCGCGGTTTAGTCATTGTCAATGGGCTGCGATCGCGCGGTCGTCGGTTGGGTGCAGATATTTTCGAGCGTGTGCGACAGCAGGTGCCCCTGGATTTAGTCGGCATGGGCACCCAGGGTGATGGCTTGGGTGAAATTCCCCACGCTCAATTGCATGCGTTTCAAGCGCAGTATCGGTTCTTCTTTAATCCCATTCGGTATACGAGTCTGGGGTTAGCGGTCTGTGAAGCCATGATGATTGGCATGCCGATCGTCGGTTTAGCGACGACTGAGATGGTCACGGTGGTTGAAAACGGTGTTTCTGGCTATGTGGATACAAACGTCGATCGTCTAATAGAGAAAATGCAGCAATTGCTGGACGATCCAGCAGAGGCGCACCGTTTGAGCCAGGGTGCTCGTCATTATGCGGAAGCACGGTTCAACATCCAGCGCTTTACGCGTGAGTGGAATGCTGCTTTTGCGCTAGTGACCGGGCAGGGAGAACGGCAACTTGCCTCAACAGTCCAGACGTTAGTACGAGGTGGCGTATGAAAAGGCGACTTGCATTGATTAGTGAGCACGCTTCCCCGTTTGGTGTGCTGGGTGGTGTGGACAGTGGTGGGCAGAATGTCTATGTTGGGCAGCTTGCAAAGCATCTAGCTACAATGGGATACGCAGTGGATGTCTTTACACGACGCGATCATACGCTCTTGCCAGACGTGGCTGATTGGGTTGATGGCGTGCGCTTAATTCATGTGCCTGCGGGGCCAGCAACGCATGTTCGAAAAGAAGACTTGTTGCCCTATATAGCAGAGTTCACGGCGTATGTGCTTCAGTTTTGCAAGCGCCAATCAACACCCTATGACCTCATCCATGCCAACTTTTGGATGTCGGGCTTGGTGGCGGCTGATGTCAAGCAACAGCTAGGCATTCCCTTTGTGATGACGTTTCATGCTCTGGGACGAGTGCGGCGTTTGCATCAAGGCAAAGCGGATGAATTTCCCGATGAGCGCTTTGCGATTGAAGACCGGATTGCGGCTGAAGCGGATGCCATCATTGCCGAATGCCCTCAAGATGAGGATGATTTATGTCGTCTTTACCAGGCTGATCCCAATAAGATCGTCATCATTCCCTGTGGTTTCAATCCAATGGAGTTTGAGCCGCTCAGTAAGCCATTAGCCCGTGTTGCTTTAGGATTGCCTGCCGATGAGCGTGTCATTTTGCAATTGGGTCGTATGGTGCCTCGCAAAGGAATTGATACCGTCATTCGAAGTCTGGCGTATTTAATTCAGGAACACCAAACCCCTGCACAATTAATTATTGTCGGGGGCGACGCAAACGATTTTGACTCGCGCATTACGACCGAAGTAACACGGTTGAAAACGATCGCCGTTGAAACAGGAGTGGCCGATCGCGTTACGTTTGTGGGTCGTCAGGGCCGCGAGGTGCTGAAGTACTACTACAGCGCAGCGGATGTGTTTATCACCACGCCCTGGTACGAGCCATTTGGCATTACGCCGATCGAAGCAATGGCGTGTGGCACACCCGTGATTGGTGCGAATGTGGGGGGCATTAAATTCACCGTGCGGGATGGCGAAACGGGATATCTGGTGCCACCCAACGAGCCGACCGCGATCGCAGAACGGTTGGCGTATCTATATCAACAGCCTCAATTGCTCGCGACCTTTCGGCAGCAAGCCATTAAGCGTGCCAATGAACTGTTCACCTGGCAAACGGTTGCAACCGCAATGGCAAGTCTTTATGAGCGCGTCATTGTTGAAAACCAGCCAGAGCAGCAGTATGCTACTCATGCATTAGCATTGATCGATCGCGGCTTCGATGGAGCATTAACGGCACTGCGAACCTCTCGACAAACACTACAGGGTTCCATTTTAGAGGCGGCCGCCCTGTTAAGTGAGTGCTTTCAGCGGGGCGATAAAGTGCTGCTTTGCGGAAACGGGGGCAGTGCGGCAGACGCTCAACATTGTGCAGCAGAGTTTGTGGGTCGCTTTAAGTGCCAGAAGCGACCGGGCTTTCCAGCAATGGCGTTGACGGCAGATAGCGCTGTGTTAACGGCCTGGTCAAACGATGTGGGTTATGAAAACGTCTTTGCGCGTCAGGTGGAAGCCTTTGGTAAAGCGGGTGATGTGCTGATTGGCATTAGCACCAGCGGACGATCGCAGAATATCGTGCAGGCGGTTGCGGCTGCGAAAGTACAGGGAATGCATACAATTGCCCTTTTGGGTGGAGATGGTGGTGACGTGCGATCGCTGGTAGATCACTGCCTGTTGGTGCCATCGTCAGAACCGCAACACATTCAAGAGGTACATATTGTGATGATTCACCTTCTCTGTGAGTTGGTGGAAGAATGGTTTATCACAGAACCATCAACGGTTGTAAACCATCAGCCTTCACCTCATATTTTTGAGGCAGTGGAAAGGCAGCTTGGTAAGGCGATCGCGCCGGATCAATTCTCAGCCTCAATTGGCTATTGACAAGCATGACTAGTGAAGGAACCGACATGATGAACGAATTAACCGGAAAAGTTGCTTTAGTGACGGGTGGTGCGCGTGGGTTGGGTGAAGCCATTTGTCGCATGCTGGGTGCTGAAGGCGCGATCGCGATCGTGGCGGATCTGCGTGAAGAACTGGCCGAAACCGTTGCATCAGAAATTCAGGCCGATGGTGGCAAAGCCAAAGCCTTACGGTTAAATGTCTGCGATGAACAGCAGGTAGACGCCGCTGTTGAGCAAATTATTCAGGAATTTGGGCATCTGGATATTTTGATTAACAACGCGGGAACTGATGTGACCTTGCCCGTCGATGAATTGACGATCGCAGAGTGGGATCGCGTTCTAGCCGTCAATTTGCGTGCGCCCTTTGTCCTCTCAAAGCAGGTGTTACCCACCATGCAGCAACAAGGCCGGGGACATATTGTCAACATTGCTTCCACTGCATCAAAGCGTACCTGGGCAAATGCCTCTGCGTATCATGCAAGCAAATGGGGGCTTTTAGGCTTTAGCCATGCTCTGCATGTGGAAGCCAGACCGCATGGCATTAAAGTCACGGCTGTCATTGCGGGTGGGATGCAAACACCTTTTATTCTCGATCGCTTTCCCGATACGCCCCTAGACAAACTTCAAGATCCTAAAAATGTTGCCGATACCATTCGCTATGTGCTGTCTCAACCCGATGGAACGGTCATTCCTGAAGTGATGGTATTGCCGATGCAAGAATCATCCTGGCCTTAGAGGGGTGAGGCGTAAGGGGTGAGGCATGGGGAGAGTTGTGAGTTTTTAGTTGTGAGTTGTGAGTTTTTAGAAGTCAGAAGTCAAGAGTCAGGAGGAAACTCTACGCTGATGGCTGATAGCTGAAGTGAGGGATGAAGGATGAAATGGGTGGAATGCAGATGGGGATGAATGCAAGACGATGATGAATCAAGCGGTGTTTTTGGATAAGGATGGGACGTTGATTGAAGATGTTCCATACAACGTTGATCCGGCACAGATGCGTTTAGTGGCAGGTGCAGGGATAGGACTACAACAGTTGCATCAGATGGGATATCAACTGATTGTCATCTCTAACCAATCTGGTGTGGCACGCGGTTACTTTTCTGAATCGGCGTTAGCAGAAGTAGAACAGCGTTTGCAGGCGTTGTTGGCACCGTTTGATGTGTCGTTGGATGGCTTTTATTACTGCCCTCATCATCCAGATGGTACTGTGATGGACTATGCGATCGCCTGCGAATGCCGTAAACCTGCCCCTGGCTTGCTCATGCAAGCGGCTCGTGATCATGGGATTGATCTAACTGCTTCCTGGTTTATTGGCGATATTCTCAACGATGTGGAAGCGGGTCGTAATGCTGGTTGTCAGACGGTGCTGCTGAATAATGGGAATGAGACGGAGTGGCTACTATCAGTCGATCGCGTACCTCATTACATGACGGCGGATTTGGCTGAAGCGGCAGCAGTGATTGAGAAGGTAGGAGTCAGAAGTCAGAAGTCGGAATACCGCAAAGCAGAAGCAAGCTACAGGAGTCGGGAGGCAAAATTGGTAGGTTTTTAATGACCACGAATATCATGCTCGGAGTTAAAAACTAACGACTTAGGACTTACGCAGTCGCTCCCTGAATCCCCCAATCCTGGGGTACTTTGAGTCCTTGTGCCTCCAGTTTGGGGGTTGGGGGCTAGTTTTGCGAGAATTTGCGTAAGTCCTACAACTAACAACTAAAAAAGCTTTCATGGAAATGACTCTGCCTGCCTTAGTTCATTCTTTTACCGATCGCCGTGTGGTGGTGCTGGGTGAAGCGATGCTGGATAGCTACTTGATGGGTAGTGCTGATCGCCTGTGTCAGGAAGCACCTGTTCCGGTGGTGACGTTGAGCGATCGCCGGGATGTTCCGGGTGGAGCGGCGAATGTTGCGGTTAATCTTCGCGCATTAGGAGCGCAAGTGTCCTTTCTCTCGGTTGTTGGGGAAGATGAGAATGGCGATCGCTTACGACAAGCGTTAGCACACTGTGGGGTGAAAATAGATGATCTTCTCGTGCAGACCGATCGGCAAACGTTGGTGAAACAACGCATCATGGCAGCGTCCCAAATGGTTGTGCGGTTGGATCAGGGCAGCATTGAGGCGATCGCGCTTGAGATGGAACAGCAACTCATTGACCGACTGCACAAACTGGTTCCATCTTGTGATGCGATCGTGATTTCGGATTACAGCTATGGCCTGCTGACTCCGCGTGTGCTGGACGCGATCGCCGCACTGCAAGCCACCGCACCAAAATTACTGGTGGTCGATTCTAAGCGGTTGGCAAGCTATCGATCACTGGGTGCTACGGTGGTCAAACCCAACTATGAGGAAGCCTGTCGCCTGTTAGCTGATCCAGCAACAACATTGACAACGGCTGTGGAAACTCGGCTTGAGTTTATGGCGCGGCATCGTGAACAACTCCTAAACTTGACCGGAGCCGACATGGTGATTGTGACGCTGGATACCGAGGGTGCCGTGATTTTGCAGCGACAGCAAGCACCACAGCGGATTCAGGCGAAACCCACAACGTGCAGGCAAGCGACAGGTGCGGGTGATACCTTCATTAGTGCGTTGACACTGGCATTGGCAAGCCATGCTCCGGTGACGATCGCGGCTGAACTGGCAGTCACGGCTGCGGCTGTGGTGATTGCGAAGGAAGGCACCGAAACGTGTTCTGCTGAGGAACTACAGACAATACTGAACACACCGATGATGCACAGGATACCTACATCTGTGTGGAACAACGATGCTGAAGGCAATCCATCAACACAGGAGGTTGCATGATGTCTCATGTCACAAATGCACTTGATACTGATCAACTGAATCAATGGCAGCAAGCCAAAAGGATTCTGTGTATCCGCCTGGATGCGATCGGTGATGTGTTGATGACGACTCCGGCAATCAAAGCATTGAAGCAGTCAGGCGATCGTCACATTACTCTACTGACATCCCGTTCAGGAGCCGAAGTAGCGGCGTTAGTGCCAGAGATCGATCGGGTGATGACCTACGATCCACCCTGGATGAAGGCAACGACACCCAGATTAGACAGTGGCCCTGAATTGGCAATGATTGAAACGTTGCGTGAAGGCAATTTTGATGCAGCCGTGATTTTTACGGTGTTCAGTCAAAACCCTTTGCCGTCCGCCCTGATGTGCTATTTGGCAGACATTCCACTGCGGCTGGCTCACTGTCACGAAAATCCCTATCAACTTCTCACTAGTTGGGTGCTTGATCCCGAACCCAGCAGCGGTATTCGTCATGAAGTACGCCGCCAGTTAGATTTGGTCGCAACAGTTGGATGTCGTCTTGAAGATGAACGTCTTTCCTTGCAAGTACCCGACAGCACCTATCAACGCGTGTTTCATCAGCTACACACGCTTGGCCTTGAGATTGAGCAACCGTGGGTGGTCATTCATCCTGGTGCTACAGCACTATCACGGCGGTATCCGGCAGATGGGTTTGCGGCTGTGGCGCGTCGTTTGTTGATGGATGCCAATTGCCAGGTGGTGTTTACAGGGACGGCACCAGAGCGATCGCTGGTCGAAAGCATTCAAGCAGCGATGGGAGCCGCATCTTTCTCTCTAGTGGGTAAACTGGATCTGGCGGAAATGGCTGCGCTGCTGGCGATCGCGCCCCTTCTCATTGCTAATAATACAGGGCCAGCGCATCTTGCGGCGGCTGTTGGTACGCCTGTGGTTGACCTGTATGCGTTGACCAACCCACAGCACACACCCTGGGGCGTGCCGAGTCGCGTGCTATTTCATGATGTGCCGTGCAAGTTCTGCTACAAGAGCCTCTGCCCTGAAGGCCATCATCACTGTTTAGAGTTGGTGACACCCGATGCAGTCTTCAAAGCGGCCTGTGAACTGTTGGATCACAGCAATACATCCGCGATCGCTTTAGAGCCAGTGGCAGATGTCTTCACACAACCAGCGTTGACGATCGCTTCTGGTCAGGAGTACCCGTCAGCAGTCATTCCATCAGCAAGGCCATCAGCAAGAGAGGTATGGGGATGACCGCTGTTGATGTGTTGATTCCAACGTGTAACCGTCCTACTGCTCTGGCAGTGACGCTCACCAGCTTAATTGCTCAGACGTTTCAGAACTTTCGCATTATTATTTCTGACCAAACAGAGGATACCAATCCGTTAGAAACGGGTGAAGTGCAGGCAGTGCTGCGAGTGCTGGCAGCGCATGGACATGAGGTTGTGCTGCACAAACACTTACCGCGTTTGGGGATTGCAGAGCAGCGTCAGTTCCTTCTGGATCAGGCATCAGCGACCTATGTGCTTTATCTGGATGATGATTTAATTCTAGAAGCAAATCTCACCCAGCATTTAGTCAGAACCATTCAAACTGAAGGCTGTGGGTTTGTGGGCAGTGCGCCTCATGGACTGAGCTTTCGTTGCGATGTGCGCTCTCACGAGCAGGCGATCGAGTTCTGGCAGGGAGCAGTACAGCCAGAAGTGGTGAAACCAGACACGCCTCAATGGGAACGATGGCGACTGCATAACGCTGCAAACCTCTACCATGTGCAGCAGCGCTTAGGGTTAGCGGCGGCTGATCCGCAAACATACAAAGTTGCCTGGGTGGCAGGCTGCGTGCTGTACGACCTGGAAAAACTTCGCAGCATTGGCGGGTTTAACTTTTGGCGCGACCTGCCACCAGCACACGGGGGCGAAGATGTACGGGTTCAGCTTCTATTAATGGCACGCTATGGTGGCTGCGGTATCATTCCATCCGGTGCGTATCACCAGGAAGTGCCAACAACCATTCGCGATCGCGCAGTGGCGGCCGATCATGCGATCGACTGGTCAAGCGTGCAGTCGGTTTCCAGGAGGTGAAAAAGGCGTGCAAACGATTTTATTCATTGAGTTGCTAGGCGGCCTTGGGGATGTGCTGATTGCTCTATCCGCAATCCAGGCACTGGGACGTGCGTATCCCCAGGCAAAACTCACGGTTTTAACCTTTGCACCGGGGGGAGAACTCCTTCAGCATGATCCCCTCATCCATACCGTGATAAGTATGCCTCCTGAACAAAAACAGGTGCCTCACGCCGCCCGTAATGTCATTGAAGCCCTGCTCGAACGCGTTCCCTTCGACTTGATCGTGTCGGATACAACCTATGACGGCATTGATGCTTTGATTGAGCAGAGCCATACGCCGCGAGTCATCACCAACCTCTGGCGATCGCCACCGCCGCATGAGAAAGTCAGCGATCGCTTCTTGCACATTCTGCAAGCCGAAGGATTGATTACGCCTGATCACATTGCACCCGCACAGCTTCATCTCCTGCCTGCTGAACGTGAAGCCGCTCGACAACAGCTTGACGGTATGGCTCAGCCGTTGGTGATTCTGTATCCCGATGCGGGCATGGCGATTAAACGTTGGTCAACAGCAAACTTTGTGCAGGTTGGCAAAGCGTTGCAGCAACATTACAACGCCACGATCGTCGTGCCTGTTGGTGCTGATGTAAAACAGTCCACACAGATTGCTGAAGAAATCGGCGGTACTGCAACGGTTTGGGCACAGGGTACCTTGCGAGAACTGGCGGGACTTATGGCAAACGCCGCGTTAGTGATTGCCTCGGACACCGGCCCTGCCCGGATTGCAGCCGCACTTCACACACACACCATCACACTCTTTGGCCCCTCCTGGCACGATCGCTACGGGCAACCTGCCCCGCATATCAATCTCCAGGGCTATCCCGATTGCCCTGAGCGCAATATCAGCAACTTCACCACACAGCACTGTTGGTATAGCGGCGCATGTCCCTTCGATCGCTGGCAAACCTGTCTGGAAAATATCTCACCCGCTCAAGTTCTGGCTGCTGCCGCTCCCGTTCTACAAGCTTCAGCCTCTAGTCATCGATCGTCCTCTGAACATGAATCACTTAGCTCAGAGTGGAGTCAATCCATCCCCGAACCTAGACGAATTAGCTCAGAAGTCGCTCACCTCACCTCCAAACTCAAACCACCTAGCTCAGAAGTCGCTTATCCTAGCTCAGAACTCACTCATCTGACCTCAGAACTCACTCATCTGACCTCAGAACTCAGCGCACCCATCTCCGAACTCAGCGCACCTAGCTCAGAAGTAGCCCATCCCACCTCAGAGCTCACTCATCTGACCTCAGAACTCAGTGTACCTAGCTCAGAACTCACTCATCTGACCTCAGAACTCACTCATCTGACCTCAGAACTCACTCATCCTATTTCTGCACTCGAAACGCCCAGCTTAAAACTCAAACCATCAAGCTCTGAACTCGAACCCTCCAGCTTAGAACTCCATCACTCGACCTCTGCACTCGAACTGTCAAGCTTAGAACTCGGAATACCAAGCTTAAACCTCGAACTGTCAAGCTCAGAACTCCACTATGTAACCTCCAAGTTTGAACGATCGAGCTTGAAACCAAACCCGCCAAGCCTGGAGCTTAAACAATCAGACTCCGAACTCCGAACTCCGGACTCCGAACTCAAAACTCAAAACTCAAAACTCTCTAGCGTAGCGGCGCAAAGCGCTACTCAAAACTCAAAACTCAAAACTTCCCTCCCCCCTCCCCTCTCCCCGCGCGCCCCACACCATACACCCCACACCCTCTCTCCCCCTTGGTCACTCGCCCGCAACATTCTAGTCATGCGCCTGGACAACATTGGCGATGTCTTAATGACTAGTCCTGCCCTGCGTGCCATTAAAGATGCTCTGCCAACCGCTCGTTTAACGCTCATGGCAAGTCCCGGTGGGTCACAGGCCGCTGCACTCTTGCCCTGGGTGGATGAGGTTTTACCCTGCCGTGCACTGTGGCAAGACTTGGGTAAGCTGGCTTTTGATCCCAATCGAGAAGCATCCTTGATCCAAACCCTGCGCGATCGCCAGTTTGATGCAGCCATTATTTTCACCAGCTTTAGCCAAACGCCCCATCCAGCAGGCTATCTGTGTTATCTGGCAGGCATTCCCTTGCGATTGGGGCAGTCCAAAGAATGGGGTGGCTCTGTATTCACAACCGAGGTCAGATCAGGACTCGACACGATGCATCAGGTCGAGCGAAATTTGCGCCTCGTCGAAGCGGTTGGTTTTCCTGTACGCGATCGCAGCTTGGGAATTCACATACCTACCGCTGCTCAACACAGTGCCGCCGCAAAGCTACTGGAACAGGGATTAAAACCTCATGAGCCGTATATCGTGCTCAATCCCTGGACAAGCTGCCAGTCACGCAATTACTCGACGGAGCGTTTTGCGATCGCCGCCCAAAAACTGGCGCAGCAGACGGGCTATCGCATTGTGGTCACAGGGGTTGCTGGCGATCGTGCTCAGAGTGCTTCTTTAATGGAATACTTGGGTTCAGGTGTGATCGACCTCATTGGGCAGACTAATCTTGCGGAGCTAGCCGCGCTGATTGACAAGGCAAGATTGATGGTGAGCAATAATACATCTACAATGCATCTTGCTGATGCGATGCGGACTCCTAGCGTAATTCTGTTTGCGGGTACAGAATACGAATGCCAGTGGCAACCGCGTCATACGGCTGCACGGCTACTGCGGCAACCAACGGACTGTAGCCCCTGCTATGCGTTTACCTGCCCTTTCAATCTGGAATGCTTGGATATTGCACCGGAGCAGGTGGTTGAAGCTGGCTTAGCGCTGCTACAAACCTCGATCGTGTACGCACGATCGAGCTTCGTTGCTAGTCCTGATCGGGGGACTTCCCCCCGCGCCCCCGCCATGTGGAGGCCTAACTCCCCCACGCCCCTCGAATAAGAGTATGGCTGGCTGCTATGCGATGTTGCTGAATGAAGGGAAATATGTATGCTTTCTAGAGATTCACCCGTCTCGTAATCCTTATGTTTCACGTCACGCTGATTGCAGGCACTTATAAGCCGACCCGTTGTGGTGTGGCCCACTATACTGATCGCCTCCGCATGCAGCTTGACAAAGTGGGTGTGCAATCAACGGTGCTGACGACACACCCTGCTGCAAAAACGGCGGGTCAGTCAGATATTATCGGGGCTGTACAGAATTGGCGCTTGGCAGCACTCATACCACTGGTGCGATCGCTCCAGATGACCACAGATATTCTGCACATCCAGCATGCAGCAGGCACCTATGGTTTTGAACGGGCGATCTTTTTGCTGCCGTTGCTATTGCGGCTAACGGGTTGGCGTAAGCCGATCGTCATCACCGTGCATGAGTACGGCTGGTGGGAATGGCAACCCCGTTGGCTGCCAGCATCGTTCTTAGAATGGCTGAAGCAATGGGGACAGCAACGCGGCTGGTGGGATCGAGAAGATGGCTTTTTGCTGACCCTTAGCGATGCCATCATCACGACCAATGGCGATGCCGAAAAAGCTTTACATGAGCGGTTGCCAACCTTTCACGATCGCATCCATCGTCTGGCGATCGCGCCTAATATTGATGTTGCGCCGATTGACAAAATCACTGCCCACCAAGGCTTGCGTCAGCTCTGTGGCTGGGCAGACGATACGGCCGTGATTGCCTTCTTCGGTTTTTTACATCCCGTCAAGGGATTAGAGACGCTGCTAGCGGCTTTCAAACAAGTTTTGGTGGAGCATCCACACGCCCGATTACTGCTGATTGGAGGTGTGGAAAGCTTAGCGCTGGTCGGTGAACAAGCAACTCATTATTGGCAGACATTACATACGCTAGTTGAAACTTTAGAGCTAGATGCAACGGTGCATTTCACAGGATATGCGGATGCAGAAACAGCATCTCATTATTTATCAGGTGCCAATTTGGGTGTACTTCCATTCAATCATGGGGTCACACTAAAAAGTGGGTCACTATTGGCGCTTCTAGCACATGCGTTACCTGTCGTGGCAACCCAAGCAAAGCCATCCGATCGCGAACTAGATGATTGCCTGTCGCTTGTTTCTCCCCGTGATGTGAATGGTTTAGCGATCGCGCTTACCAAGCTTTTGAACGATCGTGCAAAACGAGAGCAACTGTGTCAGGCAGGTCTTTCCTTGGTTCAAACAATGGGATGGGACGCGATTGCAACTACACATTTAGAGATCTACCAATCAACGTTGCTCACATTCAATGCGGTGAAATAGTGAAACACTGTGATGCACTTTACTATGCAGCATCTCGATCGTTCTTACGAAGGGCGTGGCTGACAATGGAATGATCTGTCCCTTTCGACAGAGTAGCCATACTTTATCAATCGTTACAGTAATGGCATGAACTGAAGGACATACATTCATGCAATCACCCTCTGAAAAAGCAATTTTAGATGCCACGACAACCGCGCCTGCATATAACGGCAAAGATCGAAACGCTTTCTTGTTTGGCTTTACACCTCAAGCCGAATTGTGGAACGGACGACTAGCTATGATTGGTTTTGTCGCATACCTGCTATGGGATCTCGCTGGCTATAGTGTCGTTCGCCTACTGCACTTGGCTCCATAAAGCGTTTCTACTTGTCACTACTCTCAGTTTCCAAGCAAGCTATAACCCCTGCTAGCATCAACCCTTATTGGATGGATGCTGGCAGTTTCTCGTCTTGGTATCATCAATCACGGGGGCGTGGGATGGATAAGCGAGGCGATCGTGGAATGGACAAAACCTTTTGCCAAATCTCTTCATACCGCTTCGCCATTTGTGATGCTGTAAACTCCGCCATTGCCACATCACGTCCACGTTGACCCAAGCGATCGCGCAGGGCAGGATCATCCTTTAAGGAACGCAGAGCAGCCGCCAATCCATCAACATCACTTTTTTCGATCAATAGTCCCGTTTCACCGTGAATGACCGCCTCGGCAATGCTACCGACCCGCGTAGCAATCACTGGTCGCGCCGCTAACATGGCTTCAACGATCGCCAGTGGAAAGCCTTCAGACCGAGACGGTAAGACGAAAAGGTCATAGTTGGGCAAGCGATCGCGTGGTTGCTCAATCCATCCTGGCAGGCTCACGCGATCGCCAATGCCCAACTCAACAGCCAGTGTTTCTAAAGCGGCGCGTTGCTCCCCTTCACCCAAAATTTCAACCCACACGTCTTCGACCTGCGCGATCGCCCTCAATAAAACATCGTGGGCTTTCATCGCGTCCAACCGTCCCACACTCCCGACTAAAAGCGTTCCATCGGGTTGCCTGGTTGTTGCTATCTCGTGCATGGATGGCTCCGGTACCCCATTTGGCACGGATAAAACCGTGTGGCGACCCAGGGCATAAAAGTCTTCCATTCGCCTTGCCGATGCGTCTCCCACTGCAACATGGGCATCCACACGCAATGATAAAGCTCGCGTCCGCCAAAGTTCGATCGCATCAGTAGTGCGTAAAGGTAATTGATCCACCCGCACCACTCGTGAGTTGGGTAACGAGAGCGCTGCAACAAGACCGATCGCACAAGCCCACGGTGTGCAGAGGTTGAAGTGGACAATTTCTGGTTTCAATCGATGAAATGTTGCAATGTGCGCAACCAATGATTGAAAACCCGTTTCAGGCAGCACAATTCTTTCTGTACAGGGGCGCTGAGCGGCGATCGCGTCTACAACCTGCGGTGAAACACCGACAACAGTTACAGCAATGTCACTCGATACATTGGCAATAAGATGCCCAAGGCTAAGCTCTGCGCCACCAATCCCCATTGCATCGGTGTACACCATCACCTGAAGTGAAGAATATGCACTTGATTCAAACAGTGCCATAGCTGAAATACATCTCTATCAATCTTCGATTCATACAGCATGCAGCCTTTCAATCTTGATAGACCCTATGTCTGTCAAGGAAGTTTAATGAGACTTACGTAAAAGCGGCCATCTTTTGCCCCCTAACCCCAATTCTAGGGGAACCGAGTCAATTAAAGCCCCAATTCTGGGGGCTTTGAGGGCAAATGCGTAAGTCCTATTTAATTGACTTTGGTGAACGTCAGTGCCCACTATAACGTCAATACCAATAACCTTAATAGAGGCTCTCTCTTTTGACGTATAAGGTTCTGCCTCATGATGGACGGATGGGACATTCATTGTCAGTAGCTTTAAGAGGAAATCGCATGAGTGAACACGCTTTAACGTGTTTGTTTGGAACTGATCGCTAAGAACGGTTATGACCAGAGCCGTTAAGGTTAAAAAATTAAGGAGCTGAAATGCAACTAAAGCCAATAGAGCAGCAGGTTGTTGCGATCGTTGGAGCCTCCAGTGGTATTGGACGTGAAGCGGCGCTTCGTTTTGCACAACGCGGTGCCAAAGTTGTAGTGTCAGCACGAAGTGAAGCAGGTTTAAACTCACTCGTAAATGAAATCCATCAGCTCGGTGGAGATGCAACCGCAGTCGTAGCTGATGTCTCTGATTTCGAGCAGGTACAGGCGATCGCGGATAAAACTATTGCCGTCTATGGGGGGCTGGACACCTGGGTTCATTCCTCTGCAACGGCTGTTCTCGCGCCCTTTGAGCAAGTGACTCCAGAAGAATTCAAACGAGTCATTGAAGTGACGTTGCTGGGACAGGTCTATGGTGCAATGGTCGCGTTGCCCCATCTCAAGCGTGAAGGACGAGGTGCATTAATCCATATTTCTTCAATGGAAGGACGGCGGGCACTGCCTCTGCAAAGCTCCTACTCATCAGCAAAACATGGCGTAGAAGGGTTCCTTGAATCGCTACGGGTTGAGCTACAGCATGAAGGCAGCGAAGTCAGCGTCACCAGCATTAAACCAGCAGTCATCAATACCCCATTTTATAACAATGCGTTGACTAAATTGGGTGTCAAGCCAACCGGACTGCCACCCTATTACGCACCAAGCCTAGTTGCTGATGCCGTACTTTATACCGCCGAGCATCCTACACGCGATTTCATTGTGGGCGATGTGGGCAAGATCCTGGATATTTTGCAACGACTTTCACCTGCACTGGTTGATTCCTTTTTGGTGCTAGCAGGCTTTCAAGGTCAGAAGACCAACGAATTGAAGTCAGAAGATGCACCTCATAATCTTTATGAGCCAGTACCAGAACACGATCGCGTCGAGGGTGATTTTGGCAATCTTGAAGTACCCAGCGTTACAGATTGGCTCGATCGCCACCCTGCGATTGGCTGGGGCGTTGCTGGCACGGCTGTAGGAGCAGCAGTTTTAGCGATGTTAGCTGCACAAGCGTTCAATGGTGATATGTAGCGTGAAGGTTCTTGAGGCCGTGACAAATCAGAACACGATGACTGTTCTCATTGCCTCAAATCAAATCCTTCAACAAATGGAATACTGATTGCAGGAGGATTCTAAAGCATGGAAGAAGTTACAACAGTACAAAACTCCCAACCATCAACTTCTACGCCAAGTGATGCCGAGCGTTGGGCATCTGTCATTGGTGGCAGTGCTCTAGTTTTGTTTGGGTTGCAGCAGCGATCGCTGCGTGGCGTGCTTACCGCAATAGCCGGAGGAAGCCTTGCTTATCATGGTCTTCAGGGTGAAAAAAGCATTCCAGATGCCGTCGGTGAAGCCGTTGGTTTGAACAAAGTTATTCGGGCTGAAAAAACTGTCACGATCAACAAGCCTGCTGAAGAGCTTTACAGCTATTGGCACGACTTTGAGAAACTGCCCGCTTTTATGAAGCATATTCAATCGATTCAGGTAGTGGATCAGCGGCGATCGCACTGGGTTGCAAAAGCACCGATGGGACAAAGTATCGAATGGGATGCCGATATTATCGATGATCGACCAAATGAGTTAATTGCCTGGGCTTCGATCGAAGGTGCAGATGTTGATCACTCTGGCTTTGTCCGTTTTAAACCTGCTCCTGCTGATCGGGGTACAAAGGTAAAAGTTGTCACAGAATATAACCCTCCCGGCGGTGTTTTGGGCGCTGCACTTGCCAAACTCTTTGGCGAAGAACCAGAGCAGCAGATCGGTGATGAACTCAACCTCTTTAAGCAGTTGATGGAAGCAGGCGAGATTGCCACTACCGAAGGTCAACCATCTGGCAGAAACCAGATGAACGGTTAAAAGGGTCTTTCTTCTAACTGCTAAGTAACCCGTTTCAAATCTTAAATTTTTCAGGAAGGAGCATTTTTGTGATTCGTGTAACTCAATTACGCAAGCATCTTAGCGCTGTTTTAGTTGCTGTCGTACTGCTCCTAGGCTCTATCGGTTTGTTTGCTTTTCAGCCTGCGGCGATCGCGGCACCGTTGACACCTGAAGCGGCTGCCTACGAAATTGATCAAGCCAACAGTCCGGATGAAGCTCATGCAAGGGTTGAGCAGAAAGCTCAGAACTACAAAAAAGAGTTGCGAGACGACTCGGCCTATACAAAGCAAGCTGCCAGGAACGCAACTGCAAACACTAAGAATGCTCTGGAACGTGCGGCTGATAACGTTCGAGACAAGCTCAATCTGGATGAACCCGTGCCTCAAAGCACCAAAGATTTCTTGAATGATATCAAGCCATAGGTGCATGGTTGCTTCATCACCGTGACGTTTGAAACAAACTCCATTTCTACTTCTTTACAGGACAACATCATGTTACAGGACAAAATCATGAATCGTATTGCTCAATTACGCAAGTTTTTTACTGTTTTGCTACTTGCTGTGGCGCTGTTAATGAGCACAGCCTTCAGCCACGTAGTGCCTAGCGCTTTAGCAGGCGACACCCACGAAACAAACGAAATTTCTAACTTCAAGGGTGATAGCAGCAATGTGAATCGGTCTTACCATAACCTGCAAGATGCGGCTCAGGAGTTTCGGGAAGACTTCCGAACGGACATTACTAGCGGTCGCCGTAGCCCCATAAATGATCAGGCGTATGATCAAACGAATAGCCCTAAGCAAGCGGCTAAAAACATTGGCAAAAATACTCGTGGCGCTTTTGGACGTGCGGTAGATTCTGTTCAAGACGCAGTAGATCCTAGCTAACGCGTTCATCAACGCATTTAAGTTAAGACAGGCTTGAGAGTCCGTTTAGGCAGTGCCTAACGGGCTCTCAAGCCTGCTGGGGCATATATTCGCCCCTACGTATAGGTCACACAGAAGGGATTTGTACAATTTCTGTCAGTGCATGAATGACTAATTTATCCTTCTGAGCTTCCAACGTCTGAAGTTTCATTGAAGTGCCTGATAGATCAAAGTTCCGTAGATCTAACAGATGCGTAACCTGCTCAAAAATGGCGGTGATAAGTTCCTGCGTTACATCCTGCCCTTCAGCCGATAATATTTCTAAGACAATGCATTGTCCATCCTCTTCAACCCTTGGAACAGCGGTAGCAACGAGTTTTTTGTTTTCGCCTGGCTCAAGTAGCAGAAAATCGGCATTCACAATAATTTGATTGTCTCCTGGTAGTTCAATTTCTGCTTTCTCCACACTCATCGTGACCGGTTTACCTTCCAGTTGCATTTTTAAGCCACGTAATTTTGCCCGGATATAATCAGAGCTGAAGGCCCTATTCATATCACTTTCTAGCAAAACAAAGCGTGCTTCAGCATTGGTTGGATGGGTCAGCTCGACATTGCCCAACACAGCGTGCAGAGGATTGATGGATACTTGATCAGTATTGATTTCTAGAGTCTCAAGCCGTAGATCTCGTTTCATCACCAGACCTTTGCCCACGATCGCAACCGAATCAACATTTCCTTGCATTAATTTTCCTGGATCGGTTCGAATATCCACATCCATTGCTTCAGCATGATCCAGTTGACTTGACAAGCCGACTTCAACAACTTTGCTGAGTGCTTTTTCTCCCAAGTCAGCATTCCCTTCTGCCATGTATTAAACTCCTACCGTTTCCGTTACGTATTGAGATTTAGCGGCAGCCTACTTTAGTTGAGCCGCTTCGATTTTGAACAGGCATCCTTCCATATCAGATGGTTTTTGTCATCTTGAAGCAGTTTGCCTTGTTCTTGCAATTTGCCCAGTACACGAGTTACCGTCACGCGGGTTGTTCGGCAGGCCTGAGCAAAGTCTTGGTGAGTAAGGCGTGCCTGCAAGCGAATACCTTGTTCTATAGGTTGCCCCAGCGTTCGTTTAAGCAGCGTCAGAAGACTCGTTAGTCTTTCTTCCACATGAATATGTCCGTTGATAGCAAGTAGGCTTTCTGTCTGCTGGAGCCGTTGCTTTAACGATCGCAACAAAGCCTGAGCAAGTTGAGGCGATTGAGCAACCTCTGAAAGTGGAATGGCAGCTAGTTTTACGTCTGACAATGCGATCGCCTGATAAGTTTGCAACGCCGTCAGACTAGACCCAAACACCATTGGTTTTCCCAACAGCCCAACAAGCATCTCTTCGCCCCGCTCAGAGAGCGTCGTCACTTTAACCACTCCATCGGTTATGAGCCAGACAATATGAGGTTCTAGAGGAACATTTTCGCCCTTACTGTAATGCACCAACGGACGATCGAGACCAGGATTGTAGTGAGGATCATCCAGAGCGGCCTCGGCGCGCTTGCGTTCAGTATTGTCCCGCAATAACCACTGTATGTACAAGATTTCGCCGTTGTGATGACGCCGTACATTTGCCGTCAGGGTTGCATGAAAAAGACTACCTGTCTGTCGATAGAGTCGAACCGAGAAGTTGATGCCGTTGCCGACTTGAGACTTTAGCAAAACTTGAGACAGTCTGACCTGGAACAGTGGTAAATCTTCTGAATAAATCAAGCTTGTTAGAGGTTTGCCAATCAAACTTTGAGACTGTGCAAGGGTAGTAGCGCCCGCTGGATTGACATCTAAAATGACCGCTTGTGCGTCTGTCACTAGGCACCCATCGGTAACAAACTCAAATAAATTTAAGTAGCGTTGACGTTCAGTGTCTAACTCCATCTGAGCGCTTGCTAATTGCTCTGATTTTTGAGTAAGTTCCGCGATCGCCGCCCCCATCGCTTCAGATACAACGCCAAGCTCTATGAGCGCTTTTGCTAAGAGTTCGGGTGAAACCGAGTTAGACGCATGAATAGATCGGCATAATTCGGACGATCGCTCACTGGCTAATTGGGCACGTCGTTTAAGAGAAATGAGATTGCTCATATCTTGCTTGCTTTGTACTGGCTAAACAATAGTCCTGCGCCATACATAATTACACTCTCTGAAGACATAGAAAGAACGTCTTTCGATCGCAATCTTACTGGAGTGTACTAGCGGCTGTTTTTGCCCTCTTCCACATCAGGAAGGTGGAAAGATGACGTTAATGCAATGCCTTTCAATCAAGGCCTAAAGGAATGGGTTTTGGTTGTTTTAATTTTGGTTTTTCACAAGAGTCTATAGTCGTCCACATTTAGCAATTAATGTCACTTGTTAGTAAGGCAAAAGCTCAATCTAAAAGTGCGGACAGTGCTTTCGCTGTAACGCTAATCGTGATCAATAAATTTGACGCAGAAAAATGATGATAACAGCATAAGAACAGGCTCTATATAGCGATCTAATTTGAATTGTGAGCAAGGCTTTACGCAGAAGTCTTTTCTCACAGAGCCTCTCAATCTCACAACTGATTTAGAACTGCTATGTAATGTTTGCTGCTGCTGACGTGAATGATGGCAAGCAAGAAATTGCTCTCGATCAGACGCTAGCAGCGAGAGCAAATAATCCTCTCTATTAACCTCTTGATGGATTGATTGACCGACTGCGCCAAACCAACCTATAAACCTCAAGGGTTTCAAGAGCTTTATCAGTCAAGTAACTTGATATAGATAAACCACTGGACAGAATCGAGAGCTGATTTTCGGACAAGGCTGCATACTAACAAAATAGCTGACCTTAGCAGCGAGTTCAGTACGGTTTTAGACGTAAAGCAGCGCGACTTCTGCTAACAATGAGTCTTCGAGGCTCTATCACGAACGCTGACGTTGCTATTCGTAGAGCCAAACCCGCAGGAGTGACAATAACTGTTCCATATCAACGGGTTTTGTGATGTAATCGGATGCACCAGCTTCGATGCACTTTTCGCGATCGCCTTTCATGGCTTTAGCCGTGAGGGCAATCATGGGCAAGGTGCGGAACGCCTCTAGCTGGCGAATGGCATGCATCGTTTCATAGCCGTCCATCTCTGGCATCATGACATCCATCAAGACTAGATTGATGTCAGGGTCGTTTTGCAGCATGGTGATGCCATCACGTCCATTTTCGGCATACGCCACTTGCATTTGATAGCGTTCCAGCATGCTGGTGAGTGCAAAGATGTTGCGCACGTCGTCATCCACAATCAGCACTTTCTTCTGCGCGAGAACGGGATCGGTTTTCTGGAGTTGCTCCAGCATCAAACGCTGTGACGCAGGCAGATTTTCCTGCACCCGATGCAGGAATAACGCCGTTTCTTCCAGCAAACGTTCGGGCGATCGCACATCTTTCACGATAATGGTGTCGGAAAGACGTCGCAGTTCGGTCTCTTCTTGAGCGGTGAGTTCTTTGCCCGTGTAGATGATGATGGGGAGGCGCTGAAGATTTGGTCTTTGTTTGATTTGTTCAATCAGCTCAAAGCCCGTTACGTCAGGCAGTCCGAGATCCAGAACTAAACAGTCAAAATGACCTGACTGAAGTGCTTCTAAGGCATCTGCACCCGTACCGACGGCTGTACTTCTCACGTCACTGTTGCCAATAAGCTCAACAATACTGTGGCGTTGAGTTTCATCATCTTCAACCACCAGGAGATGCTTAACTGGACGTTCAACAAAACCTTTGATGTCGCTGAGAGCCTGTGAGAGCGTTTCGCTGCTAGCAGGTTTTTGCATGAAGGCGATCGCACCCAGTTGGAGACTACGCTTCTGCCCCTCTTCAACCGACATCATATGGACAGGGATGTGTCGCGTGGCAGGGTTGTGCTTGAGCCGATCTAAGACCGCCCAGCCTGTCATGACGGGCAATCGCACATCCAACATGATGGCCGTTGGTTTCAACTCTTGCGCCATTGCCAATCCCACATCACTCCGAACGGCCACCAATCCCTTGAAACCTTGCTGGCGCGCCATGTCTAGAAGGATCTGAGCAAACGTAAGGTCGTCTTCAATGATGAGGAGGACGCAATCACTGGGTTGAATAGTGTCGCGATCGTCGTCGATCGTGGGATCAGCAAGGAGGGACGTGAGAAGCGGTTCCTCTAGTGCCACCGATAGCTGTCCGTCTTCAAAAGATGGCGTAGGCTGCCAGGCCGACGGTTTTACCAGGTTACCAGGTTGTATCCTAAAGTCAGCCAGCTCTGCCTGGGAAGGGGCAAACGGTTCAGTGCGATCGTCAACTGCAACATAAGACTGCGGTAGATATAGCGTAAACGTGCTGCCATTGCCTGCTTCACTTTCTAGCTGAATCTCACCACCCAACAGTTGCGCAATCTCACGGCTAATGGATAGCCCTAAGCCTGTTCCGCCATATTTACGGGAAGTCGTGCCGTCAGCCTGTTGGAAGGCTTCAAAAATGACCCGTTGTTTCGCTAATGGAATGCCCACACCTGTATCGCGCACCGCAAACGCAATCACCGTTTCTGCCTGATTTAGCAGTTTCTGATCTTGGCTCCAACCGTGCGTAGCCACGCTGACTTGTAAATTAACATCCCCTTGCTCAGTAAATTTAAATGCATTTGCCAGCAAGTTCTTCAACACCTGCTGAAGACGCTTTGAATCGGTGTACATGAAGCGGGGCAGCGATTCATCCAGGTGAATGTGGAAATCCAGCCGTCTGGTTTGCGCCACCTGACGGAAGGTACGCTCCATATGTTTGCTGAGGTCGGTAAAGAGGGTTTGGTCAATCTCTACCGACATGGTGCCCGACTCAATTTTTGCGAGGTCGAGAATGTCGTTGATGAGGGTGAGCAGGTCGCCACCAGAGGCATGAATAGTGCGGGCATACTCAACTTGTTTAGTGGTCAAGTTGCCATCACTATTGTCGCCCAGGAGTTGCGCCAGAATCAACAGGCTGTTGAGCGGCGTGCGTAGCTCGTGGGACATATTTGCCAGAAACTCAGACTTGTACTTGGAGGTCATTGCCAACTGCGTGGCTTTTTCTTCTAAAGACTGTCGGGCTTGTTCAATTTCTCGGTTTTTGCGCTCTACTTCCTGGTTTTGCATTGCCAACAGTTCGGCTTTTTCTTCCAACTCTTCGTTGGTTTGCTGGAGCTGATCTTGCTGGTTCTTAAGCAGTTCTTCCGATGCGGTTAGGGATTGTGCCTGTTGCTCCAATCGTTGGTTGGTTTCGGTGAGTTCCTTCTGCTGGGTTTGCAGTTCTTCTGCCAAGGATTGCGATTGCTTCAGGAGTTCTTCGGTTCGCATACTGGCGGCGATCGTGTTGAGGACGATCGCGATACTTTCGGTCAGTTGGTCAAAGAACGTCAGGTGAATTTCGCTAAAGCGTCGGAAGGAGGCCAGTTCAATGACCGCCGTGACCTGACCTTCAAACAGCACAGGTAGAACGACGGCATTCAATGGAGTGGCTTCACCCAAACCAGAGCTGATTTTGATGTAATCGCTGGGCACTTCGGTGATGAGAATGCGCTCTTTTTCCAACGCGCACTGTCCGACCAGCCCTTCACCTAAATGAAACTGGTTCGCCAGATGCTTACGCTCTCGGTAGGCATAGGTGCTGAGCAGCTTGAGGTATGGGGGATGGAGTTCGCTGCTTTCCATCAGGTAGAAGACCCCGTGCTGTGCCGAAACCAGCGGTGCCAGCTCCGACAGAATCAGCTTGGAAACGGCTTCCAAATCTCGTTGCCCCTGAAGCATTCGGGTGAACTTCGCCAGGTTGGTTTTGAGCCAGTCTTGCTCGGTGTTCTTCTGAGTTGTTTCCCGCAGGTTGGCAATCATCTGGTTGATGTTGTCCTTCAGGATGGCGACTTCCCCTTCGGCTGCCACGGAGATCGATCGGGTCAGGTCACCCTTCGTCACCGCGGTTGCCACCTCTGCAATTTCGCGCACCTGAGTGGTGAGATTTGCCGCCAGCTCGTTCACGTTGTCGGTCAGGTCACGCCACGTTCCTGATGCACCCGGCACTTTTGCCTGACCACCCAGCTTCCCTTCAATGCCCACCTCACGGGCCACCGTTGTCACCTGATCGGCAAAGGTCGCCAGCGTGTCAATCATCTCGTTAATCGTATCCGCCAGGGTTTCAATTTCACCCTTTGCTTCCAGCATCAGCTTCCGTTTCAGGTCGCCATTTGCTACAGCGGTCACGACTTTGGCGATGCCTCGCACCTGCGCTGTCAGGTTGCCTGCCATGAAGTTCACCGAGTCGGTCAGGTCTTTCCAGGTGCCTGCGACCCCGCGTACCTCTGCCTGACCACCCAAAATCCCTTCGGTTCCCACTTCTCGCGCCACCCGCGTTACCTCAGAGGCAAAGGAGTTAAGCTGATCCACCATCACGTTAATGGTGTCTTTCAGGTCGAGAATTTCGCCCTTCACATCCACCGTAATTTTTTTAGAGAGGTCGCCGTTGGCTACCGCTTTCGTCACTTCGGCAATGTTTCGCACCTGCGCTGTGAGGTTCCCCGCCATTGAGTTTACGTTGTCGGTAAGGTCTTTCCAGGTACCCGCTACGCCTCGCACATACGCCTGCACGCCTAGCTTCCCTTCCGTACCCACCTCGCGTGCCATCCTGGTTACCTCAGAGGCAAAGGAACTAAGCTGATCCACCATTGTATTGATGGTGTTTTTCAGCTCTAGAATTTCGCCCTTCACATCCACCGTGATTTTTTTGGAGAGGTCGCCATTGGCTACAGCGGTCGTCACTTCCGCAATGTTTCGTACCTGTGCGGTGAGTGAGCCTGCCATAAAGTTCACGGAATCCGTCAGATCTTTCCAGGTGCCTGCAACCCCGCGTACTTCGGCCTGTACGCCCAGCTTGCCCTCCGTTCCCACTTCGCGCGCCACCCGTGTCACCTCAGAAGCGAAGGAATTAAGCTGATCCACCATCGTGTTGACGGTGTTCTTCAGCTCCAGAATTTCGCCCTTCACATCTACCGTAATTTTCTTCGACAGGTCACCGTTCGCAACTGCCGTCGTGACCGCCGCAATATTCCGTACCTGGGCGGTCAAACTGCCTGCCATGAAATTCACCGAATCCGTCAGGTCTTTCCAGGTGCCTGCAACCCCACGGACATCGGCCTGCACGCCCAGTCGCCCTTCGGAACCCACTTCGCGCGCCACCCTGGTTACCTCAGAGGCAAAGGAACTGAGTTGATCCACCATGACGTTGATGGTGTTTTTCAGCTCTAGAATTTCGCCCTTCACATCCACCGTGATTTTTTTGGAGAGGTCGCCATTGGCTACAGCGGTCGTCACTTCGGCAATGTTCCGTACCTGGGCGGTCAAGTTGCCTGCCATCGAGTTCACGGAGTCGGTCAAGTCTTTCCAGGTGCCTGCTACGCCGCGTACTTCTGCCTGCACACCCAGCTTGCCCTCCGTACCCACTTCGCGCGCGACCCGCGTTACCTCAGAGGCAAAGGAACTGAGTTGATCCACCATGACGTTGATGGTGTCTTTTAGCTCCAGGATCTCGCCCTTTACCTGCACGGTGATTTTCTTGGAGAGGTCGCCATTGGCTACAGCGGTCGTCACTTCCGCAATATTTCGTACCTGTGCCGTCAGGTTGCCTGCCATTGAGTTCACGGAGTCCGTCAGGTCTTTCCAGGTGCCTGCTACGCCTTTCACGTCGGCCTGTACACCCAGCTTTCCTTCGGAACCCACTTCGCGCGCCACTCTGGTGACTTCCGAGGCAAAGGAGTTGAGCTGATCCACCATGACATTAATGGTGTCTTTTAGCTCCAGGATTTCACCTTTCACATCCACGGTGATTTTTTTGGAGAGGTCGCCGTTGGCTACAGCGGTGGTCACTTCGGCGATGTTCCGCACTTGCGCCGTTAAGCTACCTGCCATGAAGTTCACGGAGTCCGTCAGGTCTTTCCAGGTGCCTGCTACGCCTTTCACGTCGGCCTGACCACCCAGCTTGCCTTCGGAACCCACTTCTCGCGCCACTCTAGTGACTTCCGAGGCGAAGGAATTGAGCTGATCCACCATGATGTTGATGGTATTTTTTAGCTCTAGAATTTCACCTTTGACATCCACCGTAATTTTCTTGGAGAGGTCACCGTTGGCGATCGCCGTTGCCACCTCTGCAATATTTCGCACCTGTCCGGTCAGGTTGCCTGCCATCGAGTTCACGTTATCCGTCAAATCCTTCCAGGTACCTGCCACGCCTCGGACTTCCGCCTGCACGCCCAGTTTGCCTTCCGTACCCACTTCTCGCGCGACCCGTGTGACCTCCGAGGCAAAGGAATTGAGCTGATCCACCATTGTGTTGATGGTATTTTTTAGCTCTAGAATCTCACCTTTCACATCCACCGTAATTTTTTTGGACAGATCGCCATTGGCTACGGCGGTGGTCACTTCGGCGATGTTCCGTACCTGTGCCGTTAGGGAGCCTGCCATGAAGTTTACGGAGTCCGTCAGGTCTTTCCACGTACCAGCCACCCCACGGACTTGTGCCTGACCACCCAACTTACCGTCTGCGCCCACTTCGCGCGCCACCCGCGTCACCTCAGAGGCGAAAGAGTTGAGCTGATCCACCATGATGTTGACGGTATTTTTCAGCTCTAGAATTTCGCCTTTGACATCGACCGTGATTTTTTTGGACAGATCGCCATTCGCTACAGCCGTGGTCACTTCGGCAATGTTCCGCACCTGTGCCGTCAGGTTGCCTGCCATCAAGTTCACGGAGTCGGTGAGGTCTTTCCAGGTGCCCGCCACGCCTTTTACTTCTGCCTGCACGCCCAGTTTGCCTTCCGTGCCTACCTCGCGCGCGACCCTGGTGACTTCCGAGGCGAAAGAGTTAAGCTGATCCACCATCACATTGATCGTGTCTTTTAGCTCCAGGATTTCACCTTTGACATCCACCGTGATTTTTTTGGACAAATCGCCGTTCGCTACAGCGGTCGTCACTTCGGCGATGTTCCGGACTTGTGCGGTCAGGTTGCCTGCCATCGAGTTCACGCTATCGGTGAGGTCTTTCCAGGTGCCCGCCACGCCTTTTACTTCTGCCTGTACACCCAGTTTGCCTTCCGTACCCACTTCGCGTGCGACCCGCGTGACCTCAGAGGCGAAGGAGTTGAGCTGATCCACCATCGTATTGACAATGCGTGCCGTTTGGAGGAACTCCCCTTGCAAGGGTCTGCCATCGATTTCGGTGGCGATCGTCTGTGACAAATCCCCATTCGCTACCGCCCGAATCACCCGCGCCGTTTCTGCGGTCGGCTGCACCAGGTCGCTAATGAGCGTGTTCACAGAATCAACGCTGGCTTTCCAGGAGCCTTTCGCACTGCCCAGAGAGGCGCGTTCATTGATTTTGCCTTCTTTACCCACCACCGTACCAATATGCTCTAGCTCGCTGGTGAGTCGCTCATTCATATCAATGATGTCATTGAGCGTATCGGCAATTTTGCCCGCAATCCCTGTCTGGTCGATCGACATGCGGACTGAAAAATTACCTTTTTTAATCTCTGTCAGAATATTTAAGAGCTGCTTTGGGTCGAGATTATCTGTATTGGCAGGTACTTGTGCAGTGGGCATGGCAAAATCCTTTTCACAGGAGAGATGGCTGTTACGAATGCTGGCAATCATGTGTGCCAATGGCAGAGCAACAATCAACCTGGGGCAGAACCGCAGGAAGCATGATAAGTACTCATTATGGTTGAGGTGTATCTCGAAGGGGGTCTGTCTTAAGGTAGAGGATAGATGGCGATTGGTTAACTTCAGGACTTATACCAATTTGAATTGAAAATGCGACACATCCTGTAGGGGCAAGGCATTGCCTTGCCCCTACCCACCGATTGATCTGTAGCCGTCATTCTTTAAATCGGTATTACGCAGTTACCCCCTTTTCTTGTATGCCCAAAGGGCTTTAAGCCTCCAATTCTGGGGGACTTTAAGTGCTTACTCCCCCAAAGTTGGGGGTAGGGGCAGTTTTGCGAGAATGTGCGTAAGTCCTGAACTTAAATCTTGTACCATTCTCAAGAGAACGTCTTTTGCCCCCGACCAGCAACATGGATGATGTAGAGCTAAAGCTTGATGATTTGATTGATACCGTCGTTAAGGCGATCGTGAGTGCCTATCAAACTCAGGACTTGGACAATGCTCTGGTGATCCGAGATGAATTACAGCGACTGCCCAGTGCCTTGACCACAGAAGTCATTAACGGGGTGATTCTTCGTCTGGTGCAGACCGATCCCGATCTGTGTCGCTGGTTTCTTTTGGATGTCTTTCTTCGTGAAGCTGACCCCGATGGGCGGGCGGATGTGGCAGAGCGCATCAACCTTCTCATGGCAGATCTAAAGACACAGCAAGATCGGTAGAGGTTCAATGTCAGGCGATCGATCGAGCTTCGACGTTGCTACGCGCTAGGAGTATTCCACAGTACGAACCTTGCCACGCGTTTCCATAAACGTCCTGATCGTTTGCATCAGGAGTTCTGGCTCCACGGGTTTCGTCAGGTGCTGCTGAAAGCCAGCGGCAAGCGCTTGCTTCTGGTCAATTTCGCCTGCATAGGCCGTGAGCGCGATCGCGGGAATGCTACTGCCCTGCTCAGCCGTTTGCGCTCTAATCTGACGCATTAAAGCATAACCGTCCATTGTAGGCATTCCAATATCGCTAATCAGCAAATCAAAGGTGGTGTCTCTCAAGCTACTCAGGGCTTCACTAGCTGAGGCAACTTCCGTCACGCTGGCTCCATATTGTCTGAGCAAAAAGGTAATTAACTCGCGCGAATCGCGATCGTCATCGACAAACAGCACGTTCAAATCATGCAGATCCAGATGGGAGTCATGATGAGACACGGTATGCTCTGGATGTAGTTTTGCCACCGTCATAATGGGAAGCTGGACGACGAACGTTGCGCCCTGGCCGTCTCCAGGACTGGTGACACAAACAGTACCACCGTGTAGCTCAACCAGATGACGCACGATCGCGAGACCCAGCCCTAAGCCGCCAAAGCTGCGCGTCGTTGTACTATCGGCTTGGCGGAAGTAGTCAAAGACGTAAGGCAAGAAGTTGAGAGCGATGCCTTTTCCCGTATCCTTGACAGTGATCTGAGCGTAGGAAAGGGAGTGGAGGGTGAGGAGTGGAGAGTGGGGGGACGTTTGCGTAGCGGCTCCGAATGCATCAGGGTGGGTGACATGTAACGTTCCGTGTTCCCCCACCCGTTGCCCCATGCTGATAGCCTCTTGTGCATTCTCGACCTCGACCTGCTCTAGCCGTACCTCAATGTCACCTCCGTGAGAGGTAAATTTTACGGCGTTGGTAAGCAAATTCCACATAACCTGTTGCAGACGGCTGGAGTCGCCCAATACTTGCCCAACCTCTGGTTCCAGCATGGTGTGGATTTGAATGTTTTTTGCCTCAGCCGCAAGGCGCACCGTTTCAAGCGCCGCTCTGATGGTAACCGCTAAACTGATTGAACCTTTGTTTAAGCTCAACTTGCCTTGCAAAATGCGGGAGACATCCAGCAAGTCTTCGATGAGTTGTGCCTGTAGTTTGGCATTGCGCTCGATCGTCTCCAGGGCGTACTGCGTTCTGGCTTCGTCCTGCTGGCTTGTTTGCAAAATTCTGGCCCAACCCAAAATGGGATTGAGGGGCGATCGCAGCTCATGGGACAATACCGCCAAAAACTCATCTTTGATCCGATTGGCGGTTTCAGCTTGCTCACGGGCAGCTTGCTCACGCGCCAGCAATTGGTCACGTTCAGCGTCTGCGTATTTTTGCTTTGTGATGTCGCGCGAGATTGCCAGGAGTTGAGTTACCTGTCCAGAGGCATTCTGCACGGGCGTGACAATGCTGTCCCACCATTTGGGTATGCCCTTGTGAGTAGGGAGGTAGCCTTGAAACTGTCCGGTATGGCCTGCTCTAGCTGCCGCGATCGCCGTCTTCGCCTTTTCATGATCCTCGCCTTGCCAAAAGTCAAGCCAGGGAGCGCCCAAAATGAGTGTTGGGTCTTCAATCTCCAAAAGCGATAGTCCGCCTGCATTGATATAGGTAATTTCGCTGTTAAACGTTAAAACTTTAATGCAGTCTTTACTGCTATCGAGGATGCGTTGCTTCAGTTCTTCACTTTCTCGCAACGCCGCTTCGGCCTGTTTGCGATCGGTAATATCTGTCAGGATAAAAACAGCTCCAGTAAAGGTACCATGCTCATCCAAAACGGGATCCATTGTTTTGGCAAACCATCGTCCTTGCGCCTGAAATTCTACAACTTGGCGCTGCTGTGTTTCTTTGGCGAGGCGAAAGCAGGTACCACTTCCCATACCTAGCGTTGCTGCCATTGACTCATAGTGAACCTGACCTAAGAGGGCATCGCAAGGCTTGCAGAACAATTGGCTCATGGCCTGGTTGCAGCGTAGAATTTTACCTGCCTGGTCAACCAGGCATACACTGTCATTGATCGAGTCAAACGTAGTTTGCCAGCCTCGTGCAGATGACAGAGCCGACTCCTCTGCCTGACGAATGCGGAGCAGCGATCGCACCGTAGCGACCAGTTCAATGGGGTCAACGGGCTGCGCGAGATAGGCATCTGCACCGCTATCTAAGCCTTGGGCTTTATCATGGCTTTGGGTAAACGTAGCCGAAAGGTGCAGCACTGGGATAAAAGCTGTTTCAGGGTTAGCTTTGATCTGGCGGCACACTTCAAAGCCGCCTAAGTCGGGCAATTTCACATCCAGAATGACTAAGGCTGGCTGATGCTCGGCGATCGCGGCCAACCCTGCGGCCCCGGTTGCGGCCTCCACAACGACAAAGCCTGCCTGCTGCAAAATCCGCGTAACCACATACCGATTGGCCTCGTTGTCATCAACGTGCAGGATGGTTAACTGTGGCTCAGGCATAACCGTTCTCCTTACGCATCTAAAACGAGTCCTGCCCTAACCAGCGCCGCTCGAAGGGGTGTTGTTGCGCCTGCCTGAGCAGTCGTTTCTTTTGACAGAATGGCAATACTCTGTGCCGCTAAGCGACGTTGCGCTTCTGCATCCAACTGCTCTGCATCCAATTGTATAGAGGAGTGAATGATCACGGGAATCGATCGAGTCGTGGCGGTTTCCTTAAGGCGATCGAGGACAGCCAGTCCATTCACATCTGGCATTTCGAGGTCAAGCAAAATGGCTTCTGGCTGTTCGCGTTCTGCCAGCGCCAACCCTTCCTGTCCGTTTGCGGCTTCTAAAATCTGCAAGGGAGTGCTTGCCAATACCTGTTTCACCACATATCGGTAGGCTGGATCATCATCAATGAGTAAGAGCGTTTGGGCGTTGCCCTGCTTAACTAGCGTATTGATCTTGTTGAGCAAGGGCAATCTCTCTACAGGCTTAATTAAAAAGCCATCTGCTCCCAGTGCCAGCGCCTGCTTCTCGTTATCAACGACTGTAATAACCAGGACAGGAATCGCGCGAGTGGCGTCATCGCTTTTGAGTTCGCGCAAAAATGTCCAGCCGTTTTGCCTATCAAGCAGAATGTCGAGCACGATCGCCGCCGGGCGCAGTTGCTGTAGGGCTTGCCTCGCCTCTGCTAGCGTTCGCGCTGCAATGAGCTGATAGCGTGACTCTTGTAGATGCTTCTCGTAAATAAAGAGCGTTTCGGTATGGTCTTCAACGGCGAGAATGGGTAGATGGGTTGCTTTGAGCGGGGTGGGTGGTTGCAGAGGAGGGCGCTCCGTTACATGGGGGTAGACGATCGGCAGCGTCACGGCAAACATAGACCCCTGCCCTGGCTGGCTACGCACCGAAAGACTGCCACCCAGCAGCTCTGCCAGCTTCCGAGACAACGGCAAGCCCAATCCCGTCCCTTTCACCTGCTTTTGCAGATGAGACTCAATTTGCACAAAATCTTCAAAAATGCGCTCTTGATCGTCAGGCGTAATCCCAATTCCGGTATCAGACACCGAGAGCGTGATCAGATGGTCGGTCTTTCGGGCGCTCACTCGCACCTCTCCCTGCTCCGTAAATTTGAGCGCATTGGAGATAAAATTCCGGATAATTTGAGCGACTTTGCCCTCATCGCTGTAGAGCGTTGGCAAGCCATCGGGTTCCTCAAAGATGAGCGCTACCGATGCGCCTTCGACCAATAAGGGGCGCAGCATACCTCTCAAGGTGCCAAATAAATCGCTGACTGCAAAGGCACTGGGACGCACCTCGGTTTTGCCCGCCTCGACCTTAGCCAGATCCAGCAGATCGTTCACCAGTTCCGACAGGCCATCTGCCGCATGTTGAATAAAGGTGACTTGCTTTTCTTGTTCTGCGGTCAGGTCGCCATCCATCCGAGCCAGCAGCATCCGAGAGAGCGACAGGACAGAGTTAAGCGGTGTGCGAAACTCATGGCTCATATTGGAGAGAAAGCGGGTTTTTAGCTCATTGGCCTGTTGCAGGGCGTTGGCCTTCTCATCCAGTTCGGCATACAGAGCCACCACGCCGCGATTAGTGTCTTCTAATTCTTGATTGAGCTGGGTCAGTTCTTCTTCTCGCTTCCGCAAATCTGCCATTGCCCGCAGCAGTTCCTGGTTTTGCCGCTGAATTTCGTCGTAGGGGTTTTGGGGCGATCGCGCCATCACCGCCTCTCGAAGCTGCTGCAAGTGTGAAGCGGTTAAAATGGGTGCCTGCTTTGGCAACCACTTACCCACGATCACGGTCGTTCTCTCGTCTGGCGGCGATTCAATCTCAAAGAAATCTACGAGTCTGCGAGTGCCGACAATGCCCACACCTATTCCTGTGGAAGAGGCATAGCGCCCCTCCAAAACGTCATCACGATGGGGAATGCCCACCCTTTGATCTTGCACCCGCACCAGAAACATTTGCGGATCGCCTTCTACGCTATAGGCAACGGTGCCGCCACCCGCATACTGAAACGCATTGCGGGCAAGCTCTGACACAGCGGTTGCCAGTCGCACCTGGTCTTGAGTTTCAAAGCTCAACTGCTCGGCAAGTTCGCGCGTTCGCTGCCGAGACTGCACCACATCCTGTTCATAGTGCACGGTAAGGGTGAAGAGGGTTGTCATAGGCCCTTTCCTTTGGCGACTACTACGGTCACATCGTCGCGCTCTCGGTGAAAGTCTCGGTACAGCACCCCAGCGATCAGGCTGGGATGTTTTTGGCTCAAGCCTGGGTAGCGATCGAGCTTCCACTGAGTGCCCAAACCATCAGAATGCATAATCAAAAGTCCCTGCTCGTACCAGGGGTAGGTAAACTCTTGAATTTTACGCACCTCATGCCCGACTGTACCATTGTGAGAGACTAAGCTGCGGTGCTCCGTGGGAGAAGACAAACTCGCTGCAATATTGCCAATGCCAGCAAAGCGAACCGACTGGTGCTCAAAATTGATTTCAGCGATCGCCAGTGCGGCACCCCTGGTACTGCGTAGAGCCGCGTGGGCGGCTTCAATCATCAGATGGGGCGATCGGTGATGCTGCTCCTGAAATACTCTCAAGGCGGCAGCCGCAGCGCTGGCAGCAGCAGGCCCATGCCCCAGGCCATCGACTACTAACAGCAAACAACGGTGATGCTCTCCCTGGCACGTCCAGGCATCGCCCGAAACCGTCTCGCCCCGCTTTGGTAGACACACGCCACTCACCTCTAGAGCCTTCTCGGACGGATGGTGGGTTGCATCTGCCCAAAGTTGGGCCAGGATAGCTGCTCCCTGCGTGGGAGGGGCATAGATCTCAAAGAAGCTAGAGAGGCGATGAACCGCACCCAGCCCATTGCCTGCGGTGCCATTAGTAGAGAAGCCGTCTTTCAGGCACTCATCGACATCGATCATTCCCCGGCCTTGATCGAGCGCTAAGATCTCGATGCCAAGGATGGACTGTTGCTCAATCGCTTGGAGTAAGACCATACCGCCGCCCCCATGCTGTACGAGATTGTTCGCAAGCTCAGTGACTACAAGGCTCACTTTGCCCCGCTCTAATGCATTGAAGCCAAGGTGAGCGACCAACACCAGCGCTGCGCGTCGGGCTTCGCCTATTTGACTTGATTCAGTAATGGCAATGGCGATCGATTCTTTCATGTATTAGTCATCGCTTATCCCTCAAAACACTTAACTATGTACGCTATCGATCATAGACCGAGTTTGCCTGCTTGCTCATCCCTCTAATGCCGCATCTCTTTTACTTCCCGTCACTTCCAGCGGACGATCGTGACCCGTGTGCCTTTTCCCACAGCGGACTCAAGCTCAAATTCGTTGGCGAGACGTTTGGCACCGCTCAGCCCCATCCCCAGGCCGCCCCCTGTGGTATACCCATCCTTAAGCGCCAGTTCAAGGTCAGGAATCCCCGGCCCCTCATCTTCAAACGTGAGTCTAATGCCCCGGCGGCTCCCTTCTTGAAGGGTTTCTAGCTTCATTAAACCGCCACCACCATAATCCAACGTGTTGCGGGCTAACTCGCTAGCGGCTGTCACAATTTTGGTTTGGTCTACCAGGCTGAAACCGAGCGCAACCGCAACCTGCCGCACGGCTTGCCTTACTAAAACCACGTCTCCCGACGACTGGATGCTCATGTTTTCAAGCTTCTCCATCGTCATCTGCATCTCCTTGAGCGGCGACCTGATGGGTGCTGTCACCCAATGACGATCGCAACAGCGCCATGCCCTTCTCCATGTTGAGCGCGGTGCGAATGTCTGTCAGCGTCAGCCCCAGTTCTACCAGCGTGATCGCTACCGCAGGCTGCATACCGACTACAACCGTCTCAGCGCCCAGCACCCGCGACATTTTAGCGATATTACCTAAAATTCTACCGATAAACGAATCCACAATTTCTAGCGCCGAAATATCAATTAACACCCCGTGAGCATAGGTTTGCGTAATGCGATTGGTCAGATCATCCTGCAAAGACATGGCAAGCTGGTCATGCATATCGACCTGAATCGTGACCAGCAAGAATTCGCCAATTTGCAGTATAGGAATGCGCTCCATTCGTTTCTCCTGTCCTTACTTGGCGGGTAAGCGATTGATGGCCGCTCCCACTTGCTTGAGTGCTACCAGCAAGGCATCAGCCAGGGTCGCTTTGGTAATCACCCCCGTCAAATCGATACCGAGATACACGATCGTCTGGGCAATTTGAGGACGAATGCCGCTGATAATGCAATCGGCTCCCATCAGGCGGGCGGCTGTCACCGTTTTGAGCAGATGTTGAGCCGTTAGAGTATCGACCGTTGGGACTCCAGTAATGTCAATAATGGCGATCGCTGACCCCGTTTCAACAATCTTCTGCAACAACGACTCCATGACCACCTGAGTACGGGCGCTATCCAGCGTGCCAATGATGGGCAGTGCGAGAATACCGTCCCAAAGCTTCACAACGGGCGTCGATAATTCCATCATCTCTTCCTGCTGCCGCAGAATAATTTCCTCCCGTGTCTTCTGATGCGCTTCCACCGTCAGTAAGCCAAGCTGATCGAGCAAGACGGTTGCTTCCCAAATCACGTCACCCAGTTCAATCGGGTCTTGCAACTGCTGCCGCAGGCGCTTAAATAACGGTTGCTTGAACGAAAAGACGAAGACAGCCGTTTCAGACGGGGTGAAGCCTTTTTGCGATCGCGTCCGCGAGACGCTCATCAGCATTTCCCGTACTTCTTTCCAAGCGGTTGCCTGCACATTGGTCAAGTCGCCCTGCTGCACGGCGATGCGAAGCAGCCTGAGAAATTCACGGCACTCTTCCTGTAACTCGGCCTCCTTAATCAACCCTTTCCGAGCGTTGCTCGCGGCTAACTCCTGGTGCCACTCTGCCAGCAAATCTGCTTCATAGGTTTCCAGTATTTCGGGTATTTTGCTTCCGCTCATCATCTCTACAGGGCAACCCCTTTCATCGGTGCAAGATTTAGTTTATGTCTACTTCGGCCCAACTAATACCAGTTTTAAGTTTTGAATTTTGAGTAGCGCTAGCTCCGAAGGAGCCACTTCGTGAATGCGCCGACAAGCTAGAGAGTTTTGAGTGTCCGCACCTGCGTAGCATCGCTGGTTGAAGTGCATCATCTGTAGCTCAATGAAAGGAAATGGTATAGAGAGTTTAAATTGACCAGATTTGCGATACAAAACCACCTGCTTTCCGATGTGTCGAAAAACAGGTGGTTTCATTTTGAATCAAAACCTCGGAGGTTTAAGCGACCGCATCTGGTGACAATGCTTGCTTCCTGGTTCAAATCTCCGAGGTTTGCGTTAGTCCTACTTAAGTGAGATGTACCCAGCGTGCGATCGACGGCACACCGTTCCGATCCGTGAGGAACAGCATGTACCAGCCCGGAGGAGCCAGGTTCGGGTTATTGGTCACGCGCACTTGCAGGGTTCCACCCGCTTGAGACAGGATCTCGACATCTACCAGGCGTTGACCGCTATCAAACGAATGGGTGGTGACACCGTTTTTGATCAGGCTGACCCAGCGAATGTTGCCAGCTTGAGGCGATTGCAGCGTCAGGGTTTGCCCGTATTTCCACTCGTTTGGTGGAGGGGCGATCGTCGGTCGTGGCCCTTTAAACAGGTATGGCGGGTTGAAGATTTCTAACCGCATTTCCTCTTCTTCATCGGGGGGTTCCCAGGTAACCGATTTGCCGCCTTCGGGGTTGCCACCCGCTGCCACCACGCGCCCATCTGGCAACAGCAGTGCAGTGGAGTGGTACAGGCGAGGAACGGTCGCTTCTGCCATCAAACTCCAGGTGTTGGTAGCTGGGTCGTAGATTTCTGGTTGTAGTCGTGCCAGCGGTGTGTCTTCTTGTTTAAGCGAGCCGCCTGTAACAAAAACGGTGCGATCGGGCAACAGCACCGCGTTCAAGTGCAGTCGGGGCAGCTGCATCGGAGCCGCCGCTTTGTAAACTGGCTTTGCTGCCTTCAAATCGACAATGCTCACTTTATCAGTAGCATCGGTCTTGTCTTCCTTCCCAACGGGGCCACCGCCAATGATCATCACCTTCTGATCCTGCGCTGGAGGCAACAGCACGCTGGCTGACTGGTTCCGCAGCACAGGGTCAAGCAAGTCAGGAACAGGCTGAGTCGGTACCGGATTTTTGGTCAGGTCAAAAATGCACGGCTCTACCTCCATGGGGTCATCCATGCGACCACCGGAGAAGAAAATCCGGCCATCCTGCATCAAGAACAGGTGCGCATAGAGCGGTAGTCCAGGGAATCCGGGTGCAAAATGCTTCACCTGCCAGGTATTGGTCGTACCAGAGTAGATTTCTAACGCCTGGTTGTGATCGTTCCCCGCTTCGTTTAAGCCCGTTGTGGCAAGCACGCGTCCATCGCCCAAATTGGTCAGGGTTGGGTACCAGCGTCCGTGAGCCATTGGTTTGACAAACGCCCACTGCTGCGTCTGCGGATCGAACACCGTGGCATCATTGCGACCCATAAAGGGGTTGTAGTGGGAGGTACCACCCGCTGAAAGCAGCAGCCCATCGGGTAAAAACGCATCGCCACCACAGAAAAAGTCGAAGGGTTTACCGTTGGCAGCCCGAATTGTTTTGGGATGGGCAAAGCTCGCGCCCGCTTCCCAATCCCACACCACACTGGTGAAAATGCCTTTTGCTTCATTGCCAAAGTCCTGGCTAGCAAACCGAACGGCGCTACTACCAGACCCCGCAAAGAAGAGCACTTTTCCCGTCGGCAGTAAGGCTGCATGCACCGCTAGAACGCCTGAATGGAAAGGCAACAATTCCCATTTCCCTTGTGCTGTGGGATCGGGGTCGAGATCCAAAACCTGGTAGAGACCTGCGTTTAAACCTGGTGGATTGTCCACCATTAAGGTCACCAATTTGTGTTTGCCACCGATCGCAGTCACCGCAATACCGCCACCCTGGTTTTCCCAGCCAAACCAGTTGGGAATGCCCTGCCAGTTGCCCCAATCACCCGCGATCGCCCCATTGGCTTGCAGCCGTTTCCCAACGCGATAAAACGCCTGGTTTTGCCCGATCGCATTGTCAATGTGGAAGATGACGAGATCAAGGTTGCCTGTGTTTTCCAGGTCGGCGATCGCAACCCCTGCGCCTTGATTTTCCCAGGAGAACCAATCCGGCACATCGATCCAATCAGTCCAACCACCCGTCACAATGCCGTTAGCGTCTAACCCTTTACCAATCCGAAAAAGGCCGCGATTCAGTTCGGGTGCATTGTCGATCGTGAACACCACCAGATCGGGGGTGCCATTTTTATCGAGGTCAGCAATGGCAATGCCCACCCCCTGATTTTCAAACGAAAACCAATCAGGCACAGCAATCCAATTACTCCAGCCACCCGTCACATTGCCATTGCCGTCCAAATCCCGACCGATTTTATAAAACCCCTGATTTTTGCCCGGTGGATTATCCACCATGAACACAACCAGATCCAATTTGCCGTTTTTGTTGACATCCGCGATCGCCAACCCTGCCCCTTGATTTTCAAACGAAAACCAATCAGGAATCGCGATCCAATTTCCCCAGCCAGCCACCTGGTCGGCTGCACTCAATCCCTTACCAACGCGATAAAAGCCTTGATTCTTGCCCTGTGGATTGTCCACTTTCAATACGATCAGGTCTTTCTGCCCAGTGTTGCCTAAATCTGCAACCGCAACGTTCGCTCCCTGATTTTCAAACGACTCCCAGTTTGGGATGTTAACAAAGGCGTTTGCCATGATTGATTATTCCTGTGTGACAGATTTGCAGCGATCGAACGTAGTTGATCCAGCAGCTTGTTCTGAATCCTGATGAAGCCTCATACCCGATGCTTAACGTTGCCGCGTAACCACACGAAACCTCGAAAAAAACGGTGCGAGAGCATAGCAAACAACTCAACGATGGGTGCCACAATGGTTTTCAACAAATGGGGTTTTCAACAAATGGGTTGCAGCCAATATCGTCAAACGGTCTTCGTCCAACCCAACGTAACTGTGATTACAGCGATTGAAGGTACCCATCAGGGTGATTTTTTAGTTGTGATATAAAAATGTTGCGATCGCTACAGTTGATTTGCCGTAGGAACCTTGCGGGTAACGTTCCTACAAACGAAAACAACCTCTTTGGAAAACCACTCAATCTGGAGTTGCCGATACGGTAAAGTGCAAGAGTCACCACTCCAGGCATCTCTACTGCCATGAGCAACGGTTTACACCAGTTTCCCCGACCCAAAGGCTCACTATTACTGGGCAACACCTTTGATTTTGCAAAAGATCCCCTTGGCTTTCTGACCCACTGCGCTGAAGACTACGGGGAACTTGTGCCCTTACGCTTTCTCTTCTCGTCTGCCTGCCTGCTCACTCAACCTGAGCACATTGAGCATGTATTGAAACACCCAGAACTGTTTACGAAAAATACACCAGCGTGGCAAGCGGTTCGCAGTCTAGTGGGTGATGGCTTGCTGACGAGCGAAGGGTCGTTTTGGTCTCGTCAACGCCGACTCATGCAGCCTGTATTCCATCAACAGCACATTGCCGCCTATGGTGAAACGATGGTGCTGTATGCCGATCGTATGCTTCAGACATGGCAAGAGGGCGATGTATGCGATATCCATCAAGCCATGATGCAATTAACGTTAAACATTGTCACCAAGACGTTGTTCAATGTGGATATGGCTGGGGCAACCGCACAAACCATCGCACAGACCCTAGAAGTGGCGATGGAATGGTTTAGCAGTCGGCGACAACAAGCTTTTCTGCCGCTCACCGGGTTGCCGACACCGATCAATCGTCGCTACAAACAGGCACTTCAAACGATGGATCAGGCCATTTATGCTCTGATTCAACAACGTCGCCAGAGTGGGGACAATCCAGGCGATCTGCTTTCCCTTTTGTTGCAGGCTCAAGATGAAGACGGTAGCCGGATGAGCGATCGCCAACTGCGAGACGAACTGTCCACTTTGATTCTGGCAGGACATGAAACAACCGCGAATGCTTTGTCGTGGGTCTGGATGCTATTGGCACAAAACCCGCCTGTCGAACGCAAGCTGATGGGTGAGTTGGGAACCGTGCTGGGCGATCGTAGCCCTACCCTGGCCGATCTGCCCCAGCTCCGTTACACCGAGCAGATCATCAAAGAAGCCTTGCGCCTTTACCCACCGCTCTTTTCCTTGGCGCGTTCTCCCATTCAAGACTACGACCTGGATGGCTATCACATTCCAACCGGATACATTCTTCTCTTTAGCCCCTGGGTCATGCATCGCAGTGCGCGTTACTTTACCAATCCACTGCAATTTCAGCCTGAACGATGGGAACACGATTTGGAAAAACAGTTGCCTAAAGGCGTTTACTTTCCCTTTGGTGATGGGCCGCGTGTTTGCATGGGTAAGAGCTTTGCCTTGATGGAAGCCGTCTTGTTGCTCGCCACGATCGCCCAAAAATGGCAGCTCACCCTGTTGCCTGATCAACTGCTGGCACCGTTGCCATCTATGACCTTGCGCCCAAAAGCAGGGATTACCGTTCGGCTCACAAAGCGCATAGCAACGCACTAAGCCACCGCAACATCTTCCTTGCACCTGCTGACGATCGAGGGCATGTGCCAAAGCTTGAGGCTTCGATCGGCCACAAAATGGGTCATGTCCTTTTAATTTAGATCGTTTGTACTATAAAATACCTGTACTATAGAAGGACTGATCTGGCATTGACCGCATGGCAAACCTGCTGCTGATTGAGAGTCCGGGCAAATCAAAAAAACTGAGTCAGATTCTTGGCCCCGGTTGGATTGTGAAAGCCAGCATGGGGCATGTGCGGGAGTTGGCAAACGATGGCGAAGATGCGCTGGGCTTTGATCTGCTCGACCAACGCATTGAGTGTCGCTACGAGCCGAGGGATGCCAGAGGTCAAAAGGTGCTAGCAGATCTGCGGCAAGTCGTGAAGCAAGCGGATGCTGTCTACATTGCCACTGACCCCGATCGTGAAGGCGAAACCATTGGCTGGCATTTGCAACAGGCATTGAAACTCAAACAGCCGCGCCGAGTAGTCTACAGCGAAATTACACCCCAGGCTGTGAAAGCCGCGATCGCCCAGCCTCGTAGTCTCGATCAGGCCCTCATTGCGGCTGGGCGTGCACGCGATTGCCTCGATAAGCTGGTGGGCTATAAGGGCAGCAAGCATGTGGTGTGGCGGCTCAACATTGGTGCCAAATCGATGGGGCGAGTGCAGAGCGCCACCTTGCATCTGCTGTGTGTGCGCGAAAAAGAAATTCAAGCCTTTAAGCCTCAGGACTACTGGAGCGTTTGGGTGGAGTATCAAGAAGGGTTCAAGGCGTTCTATCAAGCAAAGCGAAAGGCCAACGCGTCAGCCGATCGAGAAACCCCCGATGATGCCAAAGAAGGCAGGGATGGGCAGGAATCCGATCGCGTGACCACTCAGGCAGAGGCCGATCGGTTAGTGGCGATCGCGCGTACCCATCCGCATCACGTGACCACCGTCGAAGGCAAAGTCGCACAGCAAGCCCCACCTCCACCCTTCATTACCTCATCCCTGCAACAGGCCGCTGGAGCCAAACTGCGCTTTAGCCCCGACAAAACGATGAAAGTGGCGCAATCGCTGTATGAAGCAGGCCATATTACTTACATGCGCACCGACTCCGTGACCTTAGCTGCACCCTTTTGTGCTGCCGTGCGGCAATACCTGGAGCAGCATGATCCCACCAATGTACCCAGCAAAACAACCCGACATCGAGCCGTCAAAGGTGCCCAGGAAGCACATGAAGCGATTCGTCCCACACATGTGACGCACCTACCTGCACAACTGACCGTGAGTGCCGACGAAACCAAACTGTATGAGTTGATTTGGAATCGTGCCGTGGCTTCTCAATGTTACCCTGCCCGGTTGCGGAAAACACGCGTCGTCACGACCTCTGGCTCGGTGCAATGGGAAGCGAAAGGACAGGTAGTCGAGTTTCCGGGCTACACGCGCTACTGGAATAACCTGAGTGCCGATACCCAACTGCCTGCATTGCAACAAGGACAGCCACTCACCCTGAAACAGGCCACCGCCGACAAAAAACAAACCCAACCCCCACCGCGCTATACCGAACCCAAGCTGGTGCAGTTGATGGAACGCCGAGGCATCGGGCGACCTAGCACCTATGCGCCGACGATCAAGACGCTGAAAGATCGGGCGTATGTGCAGGTAGAGAAAGCAACGCTACAGCCGACTCCCCTGGGATTAGCCCTGGATGAGGCGTTGGCAACCCTACTGCCAGAGTTGATTCAGCCGGAGTTTACCGCACAAATGGAAGCAGCCCTGGACACGATCGCCCAGGGTAAACAAGACTGGCAGGCCTATTTAACCGATTGGCACCACACCTACTTTGCGCCCGCGTTGGCGAAGGCCAGTCAACTGCTGCACACCCAAAGCGCTCAAGGGTTGCCTGTCGATGGAGTACGACGCTCACAAGGAGCCACTGCACAAACGTCCACTGCCACCCCTTCCAAAGCGCAGGCAACGGTAACAAAAACCCCCTGTCCCAAGTGTGGCGAGGCCATGCAAAAAGTCCCATCGCAATCCAAGAAGCTGAAGGCAAATCATTTTCTCAAATGTGGAGCGACAGGCTGTGGCACGGTGATGTTCTGGAATCCTCAAGGGAAGCGCTATGAGTTGCCCTATGCTCAGCGATCGCCCGATCCAGAAGCCTTTACAGATTTGCCCTGTCCCGTTTGTGGGGCGTTGCTAGAGCGGTACCGCTACACCAAAGAGGGTAAGGAAAAAGTCATGTTGCGCTGTTCACTGCTGGAGCATCGTCGTGGCAAATGCAAAGAGGTCGCGTTCTTTCAAGGGCACGATGGCTTCTGGTCACCAAAGTTTGGGACGCTGAAGTTGGATTTAGTGCAGTAAGGGAACTGGTAACAAATAAAATCCCAGGCTGAAGGGGGTGAATGGGTAGATGAGTGGATGAGCGGTGGGATGTCATTTCCCAGCAAGTCCCTAAAACAGCGATCGTCAGTCCCTTAACTTTGAGAGGATGTCTTAAAAGTCAGGATTGTCGCCCAAATCGCCCCCCTAGCCCCCCAAATTTGGGGGAAATTGGCTGGAAAGTCCCCCAAATTCGGGAGATTGAGGGGGCAAAGGCAGCATCTTTCCGCTTCTCAGACATCCTCTGAGGGACGTATAGAAGCCTGTGACACAAAGTCTTTGAACTCTCAGCCTGTTCATGCCGATGATGGATGCCTGAAGGTCGGCACAAGGGTTAAAGACGATGCCCAGATATTCTCGGTAGGCACAAAGCCTGGCATCTTAACCTCAAAGGCGATCGCAGCCCTTGAAGGCTGATCAATAGGATCTGGATCGAGGGTGATCAGGTGGCCTGTTTTTTCAAGGCATCCAGGTAATTTGAGATGGCGTGATCTTTGAAGCGTTGGGTCAAAAAGTTGAGGCTGAGACGCGGGCCAAGCCTGTATTCAGCATCCACATGGCTATAGCCCTGCCACGGTCTGGGCAAGGCTGGCACAATGTCCATACCATAAATAAACCGATAGCTCTTGGGTACGCGCTCGTTAAACGATTTGCAGAACCCGCTGTTGCCGACTCTGGGCGCGCCAAACGTGTAAAGCTCGATCGCGATCGACGAAAAGTTGTACTGTACATCAACGGCGCAGAGAGTCGCCAGAGCGCCACCCAGGCTATGCCCTGTCACAGTGACACGGGTCGTCGGATGATCGCGCAAGTAGGTGTGAATTTGCTCTCGCACAGAGAAGTAAGCATCCACAAAACCCTGATGCATTTTTGCGCCAGAGCTACTTTTAGCCGCGTAAGGGTACACTTGCGCCCGGTTCTGCACAATTTGCTGTTCAATCACGGCTTGCTGAAAGTCTGCCTCTTTTTGAGAAAACTCAAAGTTGGTGTGCCAATCCAATCGTTGCTCACTCCCTCGAAACACGATGTAGAGAGAGGAGTCATTCCCATCAACCAGAAGGGCACCCTGGGTATCTGTCGTTGCCTGGTTAATCCACGCGGGCGTAATGTCAGGAAAATCAGCAAACTTAAGCTGCGTAAAATCATTGTAAATTTCTTGAGATAGAAGGGCGCATTTAATTGCTTTCAAGTTATCCATCATTGCTCTCTTGCCGATTGGCAGTTAAATAGGGTTTGTATAAACTAAGCGATCGTACTTTTGGATTTTAGTCTGTGAATCTTTTGACGATTGCTTTTTACGATTGACAACCGCGTGGGTCGATCGTGCCACCAGAAGCCATTATTTAAACACTTCATCTCCCGTTGGTTCGTAGTGAGGCACAGCATTCATCGACTGTCGCAGTTTGGAAAGTTCTGCATACATTCGTCGTCGCGCCCGACTTTGATTGCCCAAGGGACGATGCTCAGGAATGCAGTGCCACGGATTGTAGGAGAGACGTTTGGCAAAGTCCATTTGTGCAGGCGAGTCAAAGATCTGTTGAGGGAGACGCAGCGTTGCGACGGATACACGGGGTGACAACCGTTCAGGCCAGAGAACCGCGTTGTTTTCGATCGGCATCAGGTGTGGGTCGGTTTGCAGTTGCAGTCGAATGTCAAACTCCACATCGTCTTCTGCCAGTGCAGAAACCATCGCCTCACGCAGATAATCATCAGGCGGACGGCATGGCAACTTTGGAATCGGAGTCCGCTTCCTGGTTTTGGGCCACACCGAATACTGCATGGCCTGCCCTTCCCCCAAAAGATAGGGAACGCAGCTAAAATAGGGTGCTTCAAACGGGCTGCTTTGCGTCTTAATCCACAGCGACTGCATGATGAGATCCAGGATGTGGGGTCGATCGAAATTCACGAAATAATATAACTGTGCGTTCTTCAAACTCTCGATCTGCAACTGAGCATTCGCTTTCGTATCAGGTGTCACAAAGGTCGGTGTGGAAACGCCAAATAAATCTTGCGTGAACGCCTCCTCATCCATCAACTTTGGGCCGGGCACACCCATCAACTTAATGCTGATACTCATAAAACCCACATCGTCGATATCTGGTGTGACGTAAGGGCCAGGGCCAGAAAACCGCACCCAGGCAGGAAATGTCTGTGGTTGCGCGAAGATACCGTGTCGAAATGCATCAGGCAGATCATCGTGAACCATAAACTCGCCGCGTACAATGCCGTGGGTTTTCGTATTGCCACCCCGCTCAAAGCCACCGGGTTTCCACAGTCCACGCATTTGCTTTTCAAAGGTGGTGATGATCGAGTTGAGAAAGTCCTCTTCATCGGGAAGCGGCTTTTCCTCGGCAAGCTTCAAGCCTTCGTTGGGGCGCTTCAGGTTGATGAGTGCAGTGGTTAGATTCGCGATCGGATCGCGCAGCACTGCATCAAACGCAGGTCGAATGCAAGGGTCAATTCGCCGTTCCATCTGCAACAGGAACGTTGCTGTGTTGCTGACCCAGTTTAAAAAAGCAGAGCCAGTATTGGCAGGTGGCACCGGACGACTGGTGTTTGAGTTCATGGCGGGTTCAGATGGAAAGGGATGCGAGATAGCGGCAGGCACGGATGCTTGGCAAGAAAAAGTAAGCGCCTCCCCGCACCACCACAAAGTTAGGAAGCCCCATTACACGGTTTCTCACGGGTTGGGCCTGTGCGGTGAAAGCGTTTGCGGTTCCAACACCACCAGGAGCACGATCGCCCACTAATGGATCGGTATCGCTATACAACCCATTGAATTTAGGATTATTGAGCCAGGTTTGTTGGACGAATTCAAACTGACGCGCAATGTTGGCACTGATGCAGATAAAGTGAATGCCTCTTTCCCCCGTCTCCTCAGCCTTCAGCATGTCCTGGGGATTCAGAGAGTCTGCCACTGGTTTTCCATAGGTGCGACCGCGCCGTAACAGTCGATGGGTTTTATTGATCGCGATCGACTTAGGTGTACCTGGTTGAGGATCGAGCGAATCACGGGGATTGGAACGCCGAATATGAGCACCTAGCGGACATTTAAAGCCGTGAGGATCAGCGTGATGATACGCAAACTCATTCTTATCTCCAAGCTTTGACTGATCGCGATCGGGCGCTTGTACCAACGGTGTGCCACTGGGCCAACGTCCCACAATCTTAGACGCTAACTGCACGCGAGCCTTTGGATCGCTGGTGCCATCACTTTGTTGAGTGACACCATCCAAAAACTGCCAGAATGCCTGTACTTTCTGCCCCAATTGCCTGAACACAACATAGCTGCCGTTGCGCCCCAGATCATGCTCTTCAGGGCCATTCTGCCCCTCCGGCAAAAGATTCTGGCGATCGCGCTGAGCGCTCACCGTGGGAGTCTCTGTCAACAGTCCATACTCATTGGGATAGCCCAAAATAAATTCACCTGCTTTGATTGTGTTATCGGGTGAACCTGTTTTGCTCAGTCCTTCTACAATTGGTTGCCCGATCGCATCCCGAAACCCAAAATGTTCCCGAAAGCCACCGTGTTCATCTTTCAACATGAACGTGTCTAATTTACGGATCAGGGCTACGCCACCACTGCCAAAGGCGTTTGCCAACTCATCATAGAAGGATATGAGTTTACCCTCATCGGCGGCATACAACATAAGCATGATGTGGATAGAGGGCGAGTGAATGCCGCTACCCCAATCCCATAAAGCAGGTGCATTATCGCCGTGATCACCCAATACACGGCTTTTATAGGGTGGTGTCATGCCTTCCCGAAACTCAGTTGAGAAGGTATCCAGTGTCGCTTGATCCAGTCCCAATGCCTTTAGACCATCACAGGTAAAGGCAAGATTTAAACAGGTGTCTGAAGGTCGATCGTGCCCATTCTGAATCCGATCGACCAGCGAACCAAGCCAGTGTCGGGCCGACACCGCGTTCTGAATACTCAGTAAGACAAAACTGGCCGCTTCTAGATTAGAGTAACCCCGGACGATAATGCCCTGGATATCCTGGAGTTCAAGGGTAGACATAGCGAGTCAAACGGGTATAGGGTGTAGGAAAGGGTATAGGGCGTGAGGTATAGGGTGTAGGAAAGGCTATGGGACTGTGTTTCTGAAACGAGTACTTCTGAAACGAGTACTTCTGAAAATAAGCGTCGGGCGATCGCTAGCTTACAATCGACGTAGCCATGCATCCGTTTCTGATGGATTTAAAGGCTTGCTCAATCCAGCCCGAAGCGCCGCATTGTTGCTCAAATTAACCGCTGTAAGCTGTGGGTAAGCCGTATACCAAACCTGAGTCACCATTTGACGTTGGCGAAGGAACGCCTTAAAGGCCTGTTCATCCTTTGCGCCGTCCAGCACTAGCCAGCGCGTTTTGGGATACCCCACTCCATTGCTAAAGACAGCATTCAAGCCCCAGGCAACCTTATTAATAAAATCATTCATGTAGCTTTCCAGGCTGCCGTCATAGTTACTCATAAACAACACCCGCCGCCCTTCATCAATGACGATCCAGCGTGCGAAATGAATGGTATCGACTCCATCCAGGTTGAGCAAGGGCACGCCAGCAAGGTTGCCATGATTGAAGATATGACGCGCCGTGAAATTTACAAGCCATAGCAGCACTCTTACCGTTGTGATCCGAAAGAAGCCAGGTTTAATTAATCCCACGGCGCTAAACTGATTCTGCACCACGTGATCTTCCCGGATGGCGAGTTCATCACGCTCTTTACTGCTCAACCGGAGCCGATCGTGCTGGGCATCCTGTGTTTCCTTACGGCGTAAAATGGCTACATAAATGGGAGAGAATGGTAAAAAGGCTAAACCCAGCATTAGAATGAGTAACAGTCCCCCAATGAGATGGATGGTTTCGCCAAGACGCCAGACCAGGCTGGGAGATGGAACAGGTGCTAAAGACCAACTGAGCGATCGCTCCCCTTTGAGATAGGTTGGAATCGCCTGCCGCACTTTGAGGCTATTCCAACCAATCCATGCCCATTTAGCCTGTTGTTGATCCGCAAAGACTTCAATCTGGTCACGCAGTTTTGCCTCTTGATGGATCTGCGGCACCGTTCGATTGATTGTATTTACATAAAAGGCCTGAACCTTGACCTGATGGGCCTGAAGATAGGCCAAACGGTTTTGCCGAGTGCGATCGTCTGGAGATGGATATCCTACACAGTGGCTATAAATCTCATCCAACCCATCCCCAGCAATATCCACGAGATCATGGAAATACCGTTCTAATGGCGCATCAATTTCACTGGAAAAGGCGAGGCTGGGTTGAATCACTTGATTGTTTAAATCACGAGACTCTTCCAAAACCACAAAGCGGGCAAAGTGAACCTGAGTGAATCGCGTAAAGGGAAGGATTGCATTCGAGCCAACATCTTTGCTCATTAGCTCAAGCGATCGCTTAAGCTGCTCCATGCTGTCAGGCTTTATCTTGGTAATGATGGTAAGTGGAACTTGATGTACCATGATCCATAACTCAGTTTCAATAGGATTTGATTCATAGTTGTGATGATACAGCGCTGATCATCTCACCATCGTGCATTCATCTTGATCCATCTTTGCCTCTGTAGGACACAAGACCTTGTGCTCCTACTCTTTAGAACTCAAGAATGAAATTCAAAACTCTTGTTTTACCCCAATATGCCTGCCCTAGATAAAGCCCTGGTGCCACTTCTCGGATTTCATCTCGGATTTTATGTGCCACAAAAGACGTTTTGGCATAGTCCAAGACGATCGCGTCTCCACCATCAACCCAGCTATCACCTTTGTAAATTTGCGCCTTCACTAGCTGGATACCAAAGGGAGACACTTTATTGAACAGGTACTCCTGATCTCGATGAAAAACTTTTCCTTTCCAGGCCAATCCCTTGATCAACGGCATCAGCACCTTGCTCAACCAGGAACCTGGAAGCACCATTGCCGTACCCTGACTATCGCCATCAGGTAGAGCACCTGCGGGACTTTTCTGATACAGATCATCGAGTTCGGCTTGAGACATGTTGGTCATGTCGGCTGTTGTCACTGTTGTTATGGTCATTCCATCACCTCATTGGGTTGAATGTTTAGGTTTTGAGTGCTGAGAATGCATACAAGCTTAAATCAACAATTCCTGATTGCCATACATTTATTGACTACGAAAGCGCTGATGTCTAAAGAACAAGCGTCGATCGCCATAGTCAGATGACACAAATTCTGATGTCGTTTCGATCGAGCCAATGAGCTGAGCTTTTTGTCGATAGTCTGCTCGATCAACGTCGTCATTCCCCGTTGCTGGCTCAACCCCATACACTGAAAACAGCGGTGTTCCTGGTGAGATTGTCGCTAGATCAGTTCTAAAATCATGAGGCGTTTCGACAAACTGCACCGATGGATTAGGCACTAAAAAAATACGTAAAGGATAATGAGGCGCTTTCTCTGCCCGCCCATTTTGATCAACGGCTCCTAAATTTTGAAGATCAAGCTTTGTGGGAAAGCGAGAGGCTCGCCTAAAGATCAAATTAATCAATTTTGGGCCAAGATGATTGACCACAGGCACAATATTGGAAAACTCGTGAGCAAAAAAGTTATAGTTTCTACCCTGTCCATCCAGCGATACCAGCGCTGAAAAATTGGCTGATGGTTGCCCATCAATCAAAAATTTCACTGCCAGACCCGGTGCAAAACCACGATCGTCGGGTTTTCCAGTAAGAGATAAGCGCAAAAGTCCATAATCAGCACCCTTAAACAATCCTGTGAAGGGCATATCTGGCACTGGCACAAATTTAATTGTTGCGACGCTGGCATGAGCGTGAATGGCTTTTTTCCAATGCCGTGGCGCTTCATCAGAGGTGCAATCCATCTTTGCGTTGAGAACCGTGAGAAATAAGCCAATGACATCAATTTTCTTAAGTGCAGGCAGGCGATCGTATTGAGAAGGCAGAATGCGTTCATGCCACAAGAACCTCTGCTTTTCGTCAGCATTCCAGGCTGTGTAATCACTCGGTAGAGCATCATTAGCCTGAATTGCCTGATCAAATGGTGTAATTTTCTCAGAGCTTTGCATTGGTATGATCTTTAGCAATAAGTTTTATTGAGCGAATATAAACAACTGCCTGATTTTTGAGCAGTAGCACGTTAGATAACGGTAGTATTTCGTCAGAAAGCGGCTCGATCAGTCCTTGAGTGATCCTCACTAGTACATCGTCAGGAGGCACCACCAGCACTTGAATAAGCAATGACGCAACGAAGCACTAGCGACGACCTTTTGATTTTTCTCTCAGTTGATTCATGCACGCTATTCTACAAAGCTCATGCAAAATCTGATAGTACCCGAAAGGGTGCTGCCTCCCTCTATGGAAGTTGCTAGAGTGCTTCTGCTGGGGCGCGTCATCAATCAAGCTCAGAAAGCTTGAGGTATCGGCATAATCGCGCCCGTCCTAACAAACGAGACTAGGGGCTAGAATCTCTGCTGCAAGCCATCTGCATGAGTCATTGATGACAGCCCCTAGTGCTTTCAACAAGTATGTTGACGAAAAACTAACTTGTTAATTTTTTTATTGTTAATGGTCTTCGTGAGGCGATCGCACAATGTCTAAAAAACTCTGGCATCAGCTACCTACCCCTTTAGCCTTGCTCGAATTATTTAAGTTTCGTCAAGTGTTACGAGACAAAAATCTTCATGACACATCCCAATTACCGCAAAAAGACAAATTGCCGCGCCCTCCTGCACCAAGTGCCGATGGTCACCACTTAATGGCTCGCACAGCAGATGGCAGCTATAACGACCTTGAGCATCCAGAAATGGGCATGGTAGGCACTCGCTTTGGGCGTAATGTGCCTTTAAACGATGCGATCGTCGATGAGGCAAATTTACTCAAGCCAAGCCCCCGTTTGGTGAGTAGCAAACTACTGGCACGAGAGGAATTCAAACCCGCTACGATCTTAAATTTGTTAGCCGCTGCGTGGATTCAGTTTGAAACGCATGATTGGTTCAGTCATGGTAACAACCAGCCTGATCATAAAATCAATGTTCCTTTAACACCCGATGACCCTTGGGAACAGGAACATCACCAACCGCTGGCGATCGACAAGACGCTCGATGATCCCACCCGTACAGGTGATTCTAACCATCCTGCAACCTTTATCAACCACGAAACTCATTGGTGGGATGCGTCCCAAATCTACGGTAGTAGCCAGGAGCGGATTGACGAGCTACGTTCCCATGTAGATGGGAAGATGCAGATTGGAAAGGATGGATTACTGCCCATTGATCCAACTACCGGCATCGATCGCGTGGGCAATCCAGGCACCTGGTGGTTAGCAATGGGATTGCTACATACCCTTTTTGTCAAAGAACATAATGTGGTTTGCGATCATCTAAAACGGGAATATCCAGATTGGAACGATGATCAACTGTTTAATCATGCGCGCTTGATCATTGCCGCGTTAACCGCAAAAATTCACACCGTCGAATGGACTCCCGCCATTCTGCCCCATCCTGCGACCAAAATTTCGCTTCATGCCAATTGGTGGGGCATTCTGGGGCCTGACTTCAAACGCATTTTTGGGCGCATTGGCGATAGTGAGATTCTGAGCGGCATTGTGGGCTCTTCCACCGATCATCATAGCGCTCCCTACTACCTGACTGAAGAATTCACTTCTGTATATCGGATGCATCCCCTGGTGCGAGATGAATATGAGTTCCATTCCATCAAGACGGGCAAATTGATTCAAACAAACACTCTGTTTGACCTGTTTGGTAAGCAGGCCCGTCTGCTGATGGAATCCATCCCGATGGCGGATTTATTCTACTCGTTTGGGTTGATGCATCCGGGTGCAGTGACGTTGCACAACTATCCCCACTTCTTGCGAAAGCTGGTGAAAGAGAATGGAGACGCGTTTGATCTAGCAGCGGTTGATATTTTGCGAGACCGAGAACGGGGAGTGCCACGTTACAATCGCTTCCGTGAATTGCTTGGTCGCGGACGCGTTAAATCGTTTGAGGACATTACTAGCAACCCAGTGTGGGCAAAGGAATTGCGCGAGGTCTATAACAACGATGTGGACAGTGTAGATTTGATGGTTGGTTTGTATGCCGAAGACTTGCCGGAAGGGTTCGGCTTTAGCGATACAGCGTTTCGGGTGTTTATTCTGATGGCATCTCGACGGCTGAAGAGCGATCGCTTCTTCACCAAAGATTACCGGGCTGAAGTGTATACCCAGTTTGGACTGGACTGGATTGAAAACAACACAATGCTCACGGTTCTGCGCCGCCATTACCCCGAATTGGCCCCAGCTCATAGAGGGATTGATAATGCGTTTGCACCTTGGGGCGTATTGATGCATTCATCAGGAGCTTGAAGCGTCTACTGCACGCACCTTCACACCGCTCATCTGAGCAAGAAAGTCTGGTGAATGCAAAATACCGTATTCCGACCGAATAATCGTATTATGTGTTAACCTGATCCGGTGTTGGAGTTACGGGCGTTAGATATTTTCTATGCTTAAAGATATTCAAGACCTTGCGGTCACCAGCGTTTCGCCGATCGCGATCGTTCACCTTAACGACTTTGTGCAACAGGCGCTCGGCTATGGCAAAGACGCTGAGGTCGCAATCAGCCAAGCGCTTGCCGCCGACCCAAGCTGCGCGATCGCCCATGCCTATGCGGCTGCCCATTTTCTATCTCAAGAGAATGCGGTCGATCGTAGTCAGGCGATCCGTCACCTTCAGTCGGCTCAGCAGTACGCTCGTCAGGCAACCCAGCGCGAGCAGTGGTACATTCAGGCGATCGCCGCCTGGGCCGCAGGAGCCATTGATCGAGCGATTCAATGGCACGAGGCGATCGCTCAAAGCTATCCTCAGGATTTGATCTCGGTGCAGCAGGGGCAATATCACTATTTCTACCGGGGGGAAGCAACCAACCTGAAGCGCCTTGCAGAAACCGTGCTGCCTGCTAACGCTAATAATCACTATCTCTACGGCATGCTGGCGTTTGGGCTAGAGCAATGTGGTGCTTTGCAGCAAGCTGAAACGATCGGACGGAGAGCTGTCACCATGAATCGGCATGATTCCTGGGCACAACACGCGGTTGCTCATGTACTGGAAACGCAAGGTCGAGTCGCTGAAGGCATTGCGTGGATGGAACACCATGCCGATACCTGGGTAGCCTGCAATTCCATGCTGCTGACGCATAACTGGTGGCATGTCGCCCTTTATTACCTAAAGCAGGGTGACTGGCAAACGGTGCTGGAACTGTATGACACCCGTGTGTGGGGGCATGCTCGCAAAGAAACCCCCAAAGATCAGGTCGGGGCGATCGCCCTACTCTTGCGGCTAGAGTTGCAGGGCGTGGATGTAGGCGATCGCTGGCAGGCGCTAAGTAGTTACCTGCGGTTTCGACTGCATGAGCATGCGTTACCGTTTCAAGACCTGCATGCGCTCTATGCGATGGCGCGGGCAGGCAAAATGGCGTGGGTTGCAGAAATGCTAGACAGCCTTCAAGCCCATGCCCAAACCGTCGATCGATCTCAGCGTCGAGCATGGCTAGAGGTTGCTGTGCCCACAGCTCAGGGATTGATTGCTCACGCTCAAGCAGACTGGGGCCTTGCTGCTACGACGCTGAAGCCTGTCATGCACCGACTTCAAGAACTTGGCGGTAGCCATACCCAACGCGCGTTGTTTAAGCAGATCTATCAAAATGCTCAGCGCCATGCAACTACGTCGGTTCGTCTTCACCCTGCCATTATGTCCAGGCAGTTATTGATAGCTGTGTAATCTGCCGCTTTGACCGCAGTATAGCGTTGAACCATCATCTGCTGCATAGCTGTTTGCAGTGCTTCATCGGGCTGTAGTAAAGCTACTTGAGTGCGATCGCCCAACGCGCGTCCCAAATGAGTGGCTGTTACAAGGGGTGGCATCGGCGATGGGCCAATGGACTCGATTACTCGAAGCTGAGGCGCGAGTTCAGGAAACTGACGCAGCTCTTGTTCTAACACGGTGCTGTCGATCGTCGCCCAATCTGCTTGTCCTGACAGCACCCAACGGATGGATTGCTGATGAGAACCAGATGCGATCGCGTTGGTCAGCGTTGGCTGTAGCGATCCACTCTGGAGCAAGCGCTGCTGTACCAGATGATAGCCGCTATTGGAACCGCGATCGTTGTAGCAGAACATTGACCCATTCAAACGTTCCAAACTATTGAAAGTACTCCTTGCGTGCACAATGACATCTGCAAAATAGATGGGTTGATTGCGATACCGGGGCGCTTGCATCACGGGTGCTACTGCCGCTTGCAATTGATGTGGCACGCGTTGACAATAACGGCGAAATGGCAGCCCACAGATGAAAGCCAGATCCCATTGGTCTTGCAACAGCGCTGGATCTTCGAGTGGATCAAACACTGCCTGCACAAGTTGCACCTCTCGCAGCAGCGATCGACTCAAAAACTCTGCCACTGCCTGATAAAAGCCAAACCAGTTTGGGGCCAGGTAAGAGACGGCTCTTAGCGGTGTTTGTTCAATCATAGTTGCGTATTTAACCCTAGTTAAGCCAATCACTATCGTGAGTCTTTTTTAATCATCTTTTTTGTTAGGACTTACGCAAAAGTGGTCATCTTTCGCCCCCTAGCCCCCCATTCATAGCCCTTTGGGCATACCCTTTGGGAAGCAAACTACAAGAAAGTGGGAATCGAGCTAATTAAAGCCCCCAAAGTTAGGGTTTGGGGCAAATGCGTAAGTCTTATTGATCATAAAGGCAGAAAAGCCTGGATACTTTTTGCTTCTGCGTCGTCGCTACCCCCTTTCTTACAACACTGAGGAATCTGAAGTGGATCTCTCCTAGAGTGTTGCTTCACCCATTTGAGTGCCTTGAAGAAGGGCTGAGGCAAGTTAAGTCACGAGTCTTTCTAGACTTGGCTGCTTGTAGTGGTGTTAGAAGGACGGGTCTGGGAAAGCATTGAACTTGAAGACGTATGGGTCGTAGAATTACTTCGTTCTAGAGAATCTTAATTTAGCTTGCATCATTCGGCTGCACTTAACTCAGGTGGATAAGCAAGGCGACGACAGCAAGCGTCACACCCACGCCGACAGGGCCACCAGTCTCGATCCGCACGGATGGCCTGCGCTCTGGCTTCAATCTGTGCGTCTAGTCTTTGCAATGGCGACCATCCTTTACTCATAGCGCTATTTCTTGGAACGCTCAGAGTGCATGTTACAGCGGCAGCATTAGTTTGCGATCGTCACGTTCTTGAACGCTTGCGTTTTGGGGATGAGAATGTCGATCCCTTTTGTACTTTCGGGAATTTGCATCCACACATAAGCGTCAGCGGTCGCGTTTTGATTCAGGTCGCTGACAGAGATGTTGCTGGTGGCACGATTAATGCGATCGACGGCCTGATACGGTTCGCCTGTCGTTGGATTGCGCGCCGTGGTGCTGCCAGGGTAGATCACGCCCTGCTCATAGCCAATGGCATCGGTTTTGGGAGCCACTCGACGCACCCGAAACTGGATGTTGACAAAGTCCCGCAGCTTCGTATTTGGATTTTGAATCCGGTTGACCGCGATAATTTCAACCTGCGCTTTGTTGTCGATCGCAGGTTGCGTTGTTCCTGGCTGGCTAAAACTGTTGGTTGGTGCCTGAGCAGACGGTTGAGGGGACTCTGTTGTTTGACTTGCTGTTGGATTTGTAGACGGTTGATTTGTTGTCTGCGATGTCTCCGCGTTAGGCTTCTGGGCTGCATTCTGATTCAGCGCATCAGTTACAACCGAGACTGCCTGTTGTACATCAAGGAAGCGGTAGGCCAAAAAACCGCTGATGCCTAAGCTCAGCAGCGAGAGGAGAAATGCCAGTGTTGTCAAGAATGAAAGCCCTGCATGACCGTGCGATCGTCGGGCGTAGACAATAGCGTCCTTGTCCGTTGCTTGAGGATTTCGTGTTCTCATAACAAACGCTGTAGTGCTAAGCTACAGAGCTAACTTGGCTATACGAGCATTCCATTTCCGCTCTGGAATATCCTCTACCGCCAGAGAGAAAGCGTACTATTCGTTTAGACAGGTATTTTTGGAACTTTCGCTTCAACCGATCGCTCAAAGAAGGCAACAGGAAAGCGTAGACTGCAACATAACAATGATTGTGGTTGCCTCCCCAAAACGTGCTTCTCACCCTATTGGCTGTCGATCGATGAAATTTGAACCCTCTGTTAGACGCTTCAAGCTACTTGTTACGGCTTCAATCTCGCTTGTGCCTATCATGCCAGTACAGACAAGCATGGCTCACAGCCCGACAGCAACACCTTTAAATACCAACGCTTTTGTGCAAGCAACGTCTTTAGCGCAAGCCTCCGCAGGCACCCTTTGTCCAGCGCAGATAGGCAGCGCCATCGATCGTATCACTCAGCGAAAAGCGTTGGCTGGTGTCCGTTGGGGCATCGTGGTTCAAACGCTGGCTAATCCTGCGAACCGCAAAACACTGATTGCTCGTAACGCGACGACACTGCTTGCCCCTGCTTCCAACAACAAGCTATTGACCACCGCCGCTGTACTGAACGCACTGGGAGCAACATACCGCTTTCGTACGGCTGTATATGGCGATAGCCCCCAGCCCAATCTGGTTACCTTGCGCGTTATTGGACATGGCGATCCTAGCCTCACCACTGCCCAACTCACCACCCTTGCCCAACAGATTCGCCAGAAAGGGGTACAGCAAGTAGAGCAACTCATTGGGGACGATACTTACTTTCGCGGTGCTGCCGTTAACCCCAACTGGGATACAGATGATACGCTCCAGGGGTATGGTGCGCCTGTGAATAGCTTGATGCTGAACCAGAATGGTATTGGACTTACGCTGTTTCCCCAACGAGTGGGACAACCACTACGAGTGCAGTGGGATGATCCAACAGACGCGGCTAGCTGGAGCCTTCGGAATCAGTCCGTGACGGTTTCTGCCAATGGTGGCGAGTATGTGGATGCGGTACGCACGGCACAGCGGATCATTCAAGTCAGCGGACAATTGCGGGTTGGGTCAGAATCGGAGCCGATCGCAGTCTCTATCCCCAACCCTGGCAACTATTTGATCGACAAATTCCGCACCGTGCTTATCAATGCCAATATCCTCATTCAGCGTGCGACCGTCGTTAAAACTACTCCTGCCCCATCCGGCCTGGTGGAACTTGCTGCCATAGAATCAGCTCCTCTGGCGCAACTGCTCATTGAAACCAACCGCGAAAGCAACAATACGTATGCCGAAGCACTGCTGAAAACCCTGGGAGCCACACAAACGGCCATTAGCCAGGATGCGACGACTAGTGGTATTGCGGCTGTAAAAGCCACACTCACACCCTTGGGTGTCAATGCCGCAGGCTATCGCATGGTTGATGGCTCTGGTTTGGCAAGCCGCGATCGTGCCACCCCCAAAGCGTTGGTGCAAACGCTCCAAGCAATGGCTCAATCTCCAAACGCACAGGTTTTTCGTGATTCGTTAGCGGTAGCAGGTATCAACGGGACGCTCAAAAAGCGCTTTCGCAATACGGCGGCGCAAGGCAAATTGCAAGGCAAAACAGGCACGATTGCGGGTGTAGTTGCGTTGTCGGGCTACCTCACGCCACCCAATCATCCCGATCTGGCACTGAGCATGCTTGCAAACTACTCAGGAGCTTCAACAGCATCGGTCAGAAGTGCGGTAGATGAAATGGTGCTGGTGCTGACGCGGCTGCGATCGTGTTAAGACGGCTATTTGACCTTGTTTCGTCGAGTGGCGCTCTTACAAAAGGCTTTTGTAAGGCTGGTATTACTTTTCAGTTCGGCACCGTCAACGGCTGTCCATTATTTTCTGGCTTTAGACTCAGTAAGAACAGAATCGCCTTGACTGTCCAATCTTTGAGCGCTGTAAAGTTGGCGGCATCATCGCCATAGCAGATTTCCAGCATCTCGGTATGCACAATGCCAGGGCTAAGTGGAATCGCCGCCATGCTTGATGGAAGTTCTTGAGCCAGAGCGCGGGTCAATCCTTCGATCGCCCACTTCGAGGCACAGTAGGAAGCGACATTGGGTGAGGTCGATCGACCCCAGCCAGAACTCAAATTCACAATGATGCCGTTCTGCTGCGCAATCATGGCTGGCACAAAATGGCGAATGACGTTTGCGACCCCTTTGATGTTGATGTCAATCAGCGCTGAGAAGTCTGCGGAGGGCACTTTCCACAAGGGAGCCAGGGCGTTAATGATAGCCGCGTTGTTAATCAGCAAATCTGGCGGCGGATAGTCTTTGAGCAATTGGTTTGCCCAAGCCTGTACCTGTACCTCATCTGATACATCAACCGTTTCAAACGCATGGGGTGAACCAAACTGTCGGCGTAATTCCGTCATTGACTCTGCTGATCGCGCACAGCCCAACACAGTATGTCCCTTTGCTGCAAGGCCTTGTGTCAGCGCCAGCCCTAGGCCACGACTCACGCCGGTAATTACAATCAGTTTTGACATTCCTTCTCCAGGGGGTCGCTAATCAGGGCGTAGGGATTCAGTAAGATTGCAAATGAACCGCAGAGGTGTAGAGAACGCAAAGAATGATCTCTGTAGCCTCTGCGATCGAGCAAGCGTCAGACAACTTGTTTAATTTACGATCCTACGTGCATCGTATAAGCTTACAGCCCATAATCAACCACTAAAAACGCCACAAAAACGGTTCAGTCTCCACCAACGCTGATGTCACTGCCTTCTACCAGGGCACCTGTAATATCAACTCCATTCATTTGGGCACCTGTGGTTTCGGCATTGCTGACATTGGCATTCTTCAAATTGGCATTCTTAAGGTTTGCCAAATTTAAACTCACATTGCTGGCAAACGCTCCCGCCAGGTTGGCGTTTTGCAAATTAGCGCTGGTAAGATCAGCCCCTTCGAGATTGGCAGCCGTCAAATTTGCTCCTTGCAGGTTGGCTTTTCTTAAATCAGCACCCACTAGATAAGCGGCTGGCAAGTTTGCTCCTGAAAGGTCGCAGCCAACGCACGATCGTGTTTCCAGCAACTGCTTGACGTGGCTAGGGTTTTCAGCGCGCACCGGAGCTGCGATCGCCACAGCAGCCATAAGAAAAAAGGTAGAAAAAAGCTTGTTCATTGTTTGCCTCCTAAAAGCTGAAGCGTCCATTGACGACTACACGATTGATGCGACCAAAAACGGAATCGGGTCAAATTCAGTGGGTAGAGTCAACGGGCCAGACTTGATCGGTAAAAAGTGAAACTCGAAGAAAAGGACAACACAGGGTACACATTTGTACGGGAAAGACACTCGCTTGGACGACTCTATAAGCAACTCTAAATCAAGCAAAGTTAATACAGAACAATCGAGAAACCCCTTGCACTGTAGCTTTAGCACTCTAACGTTGACGCTGTAGCACGCGTTGCGTTACTCACGCATTCTCCTAACGCATAATGTGAGTTTATGCACCGTACAATCATGCCAGTACAGGGGGTAATCGTCCTCTTACCAGAGAATGAATTGATACTAAATGCTTGGATCGGTTATGAGAAAATTGTGACAGGGCGATCGCGCTTCTTACCGTTTTGGGTTGCTACTAGTCATGATTCTGGAGCAGTTTTGCCAAACGCTACAGCACTTAAACCTACAGGGGTAGAATACTATCTCGCGAAGTTAATCGAAGGCTACAAGTCCTGGCCTGCCTGCAAAAAACTATAGTCCGTCCTTTTCCAGAGACGAACAATCCCGTTATGATTTGAGACCAATGGCTTCTCAGTAATACTACAGACCCTCACTATAATCTTCGTTGCTTTCTGCTACATGAACTCGCCACTATTACGCGTTGAACGAATATATTTTTCTGAGCCTTTATTTTTACTTTATGAAGGTTTTATGAGAAATTCATAAATACAGTGGTTTCCAACGTTTAAGCTTGGCTGCAAGAGTCATTTAACAGCAATTTCACACAGATTGTTGCAGCATTTATCCCTTTGCAAATCTGTACTTCTGTATACTTCTCGACACGGAGAACGTGGTGAATGCTAGAAATTCCTGCCAAACCAGTTCATTCTGATCAATCGATCGGAGTACCTTTTGAGGCTGATCCGAAGCTCTCCCAGCAGCGCCGTTTGTTTCTAACACTTGCAGCCGTTTCTTTAGGTGCTACAGCGATTGCGTTTGGGCTTTCTTCGATTGGGTATCGTTTAACGCACTTAACCATTGATAATGGTCTCATTAATGCTCGGGCGGTGCGGCTTCAAGCGCCAATTAACGGCACCATTAAAGATTTCTATGCACAGCCAGGAGTGGTGGTTAAGCAAGGGCAAATGCTGGCTCGTATTGCGCCCACGCCTCAAGAAGATCAGCAAGTTTTAGAGCTTCAAGGTGAGATTAATGCGATTGCCACTCAATTGGCTGCAAGTCAGCAATCGCTGGCTCTGCTACAACAGCAACTCAACGGGATAGAGACTCAGGATCAATCGATTCAGGGTGCCAATATTGAGCTGGCAAGCAACGATATTCGTCGCTATCAAGCAGCAGTGGACGAAGCAAAAGCAAAAGCTCAGTCGGCCCGCCTAGATTATCAACGCAACCGTCAATTGGTGGAAGAAGGCGCGATCGCTCAACAAAAAGTTGACCAATTAAAAGCGGTCTGGCAGTCTAGCGAAGCTGAGATCAGACAAGCACAGGCTGATTTAGATTCTGCTCGTACATCTCACACGGTGTTGAAAGAGGGGACGGCACTTAAGGCCTCCGATCGCTTATTGAGTCAGCGGGTTAACTTAGCACAGGCCATTCAAGCTCAGTTGGCACAAATCAAAACGCTAGGAGCACACCTGGCGACGAAAAAAAGCCTCCTGGCCCAAGCTCAAGCTCCCTACACAGCTCGAAAGGATATGGCGATAGTGGCCCCGTTTAGTGGAGTGATTTATCGCACCGAGCAGGAGCAGGGTGAACAGGTTAATCGCCCCAGCAACTTGTTGACCATGCTGGATTGCAACGAGCTTTGGGTGGAAACGCTCGTGAGTGTAGAGCAGGCAAACCGCATCGATCGACAGCAGCCAGTGCGGGTTCAATTGCTGGGTGATCCAAAGACTCTAACAGGAGACGTCGATCTCATTGAATCTGTTAGCAATATTGAAACGATCAAACAACAAACTCAGGCCATTACACCAGCCACCCCATCTTATTTGATGGATCAACCGCTGGTACGGGTCACAGTTAAGATTCCACCATCGCAACAGCAGGCCCAGGCACACCGATTTTGCGGAGTCGGTCAGTCTGCAAGCCTCACTTTTGGCACGCGCTAAAGAGGGCTTAGGTCGAGTTTTGTGGGTGCCTATTCTCATCATGTCGATCGAGCGATCGCACGTGTTTGAGCATTGATTCTATCTTTTGAATTGCAAGAGTGATGGTCTGTCTATGTCCAGCGCAAGCGCTTCCTCCCCGAAAAGAACGCTAAATTCTCAATTAAATTGGTTCGCGTGTTTAACCATCACAGTCTTTGGCTTTGCCTTGTTGTATCTCTCTCACAGTTCAAAGCACATTGCCGTTTGGGATGTCTTTGCACTCGTTAGCCTGGGTATCGTCGGTACCTGGCGCTGGAGTCTTTTTCTCCTTCGAGGGATTCGCTCTCGCCTGTATTTAAACTGGACGTTTCCGCGCTGGCGACGCCAAGCCAATGCTGTGGCGGTAGAAGAACTCCCGCCTGTATGCTTACTGGTGCCAACGTATAAGGAGAAGCCCTGGATTACAGAGCGCGTTTTTCGAGCGATCGCGTGCGAAGCCAAAACGCTGGTTCAGCCAATTATTCTGCTGACCAACAGCAGTAGTGATGAAGAAAATGCGTTTATCCGTCAAGTGTTGGAAACTGAAGACCCGGAGTTGCGATCAATCCAACTGATCCAGATGGTGCAACACGATGGCAAACGCCAAGCGATGGCAGATGGATTACGCGCGTTAGCTCGCCACAATCTTCCGGCGGATACCGTGATTGCGTTGATGGATGGTGATTCAGAATTAGCTCCTGGGGTGCTACGTCAGTGTTTACCGTTCTTTCGGTTGTTTCCTCGCTTAGGAGCACTCACGACCGATGAACTGCCCGTGGTGAAAGATTCTTACCTATTTTCTGAATGGTTTCAGATGCGGTTTGCCCAACGGCACCAGCAAATGTGTGCCGATTCGCTGTCCAGTAAGGTGATGTGTTTAACCGGACGCTTTTCACTGTTTCGGTCAGAGGCCGTGTTACAACGATCCTTCTGTGAGCAGTTAGAGAACGATAGCCTGGATGATTGGCTGTGGGGGCGTTTTAAGTTTCTGTCTGGCGATGATAAAAGTACCTGGTTTTGGCTGCTGCGTCATGGCTACGACATGCTCTACATCCCTGATGCACTGGTGTATTCCATTGAGACGCTGTCAGGATCAGCCGTTGATCGGGCCTACGAAAACATGCGGCGCTGGTATGGCAATATGCTCCGCAACAACAGTCGCGCGATCGCGCTTGGTCCCAAAGTTACAGGTTACTACCTCTGGTATGGCTTACTCGATCAGCGCATTAGTATTTGGACATCGCTCATTAGCCCTAGCTGTTTACTCCTATCTCTCCTTCAAGGTCATTTCATTGCGGCGGGCATTATTGCTTCGTGGATTCTGTTTAGCCGCTCTTTTATGCTGCTGCTGATTTTTCAGGGCAGAGCGGCTGATCCAAAACCGATCCATCTACCCATTTTGTTGGTCACGCAATGGAGTTCATCGTTGGTCAAAATTTGGACTCAGATGAATCTGGCGAAACAACGCTGGGCAAATCGGGATAACCAAAGTATTTCGGCTGAAGGAACGGGCAGAGAACGCGTTGCAAAACTGGGAATTTCTCGCTTTCTGCTGGTGAGTCAGGTGTTTAGTTTTGCGATCTTTCTTTTGTGGTTAAATGGCATCCTCAATCCATTGTGGGATCTAGAAGGACTACACCTGAAATTTACAACGGCGCAACAACCTGTAGTACAGGAGATTGAAGCCCTCGACCAGGGCATCGTGCCCAGTGATGGCAAAGATGATTCCACCGCTCTACAGGCATTAATCGATCGCCAACCCATTGATCAAACAATTCAAATTAATCTACCGATCGGTGAATTGGATTTGTTTAAGCCGATTAGTATCGAGCGCAGCCACATCCGCCTTAAAGGACAGGGTGTGAATCGAACCATCCTGCAAGCTCAATTTGATCCCACTGCTGACACAGCCATGCTGATGGTTTCGTCGCTAAAAGCTGCTCAGACAGAGCTAATTGCAAATGCACAAGCGGCAACAACCACTGAACAAAAACCTGTTCAAGACATTCAAATTAGCGGCTTTACATTGCGCTATAGCCCATCCAAACCAGACTTGCCTAACCAGTCGATCAATGGCTTAGTCTTAGACAATGTGGCTCAAGCAACGGTTAGCAACCTTCATTTAGAACAAGGCATTCGCTATCCTTTTGTGCTGACGCGATCGCGTGACGTGACTACCCAATATGTAACAGCAGTAGATGATGTTGATCGGAGCAAGATTGTCATGAATGGTGAACTCGATCGCGAGACTATTGCGAAGTAGTCATGCTGCTTAAGGAGGCATCGCTGTTCAATTTCAACCTCTTTTGCAACTTTATCTCCTTGCATAAGTCATGAAGTTTAGCCTTATTGATGCTGGTCTATGGCTCTTTGCGTTGCTCAGTTCTACCCAAGTTGTGAGTGGCTGTAGCCAGCTAAATTCAATTGCAGCGATTGAAAATGTTCAGCCATCATCGCGGTCGGAGTCTCGTGACATAGCCAGGGCAAGCGATCGTGTGGCGGCTGGAAAACGACTGTGGGCAGGAGACTTTTCTGGCTCTCGTTGGCAATCGCAATGGCATATCCGCAAGCAAGGTGACTGGGGATGGCAAAATACAACGATTATTGCTGATCCTCAATTTTCACGCGCCTTGAGAGTGCGCTATCCAGCCGGATCTGCCAGCCCAGCGGTTAGTCGTAAAACGGGCGCACCTGCAGGTGGAGCGCAATTTTACACCAAACTACCGTTTGCGCCACAAGACTCTTTACGGCTGAGCTATTATGTGCGCTTCTCTAACAATTTCAACTTTGTGAAAGGTGGAAAACTACCAGGTTTTTTTGGCGGCACTGAAACCAGCGGTGGACGCACGCCAGACGGTACTAACGGCTTTTCGACTCGGTTTATGTGGCGCAAAAAGGGACAAGGGGAAGTGTATGCCTATTTACCCACTAGCTCTAAGTATGGAACCTCGATCGGTCGTGGCAACTGGATCTTTACACCGGGCACCTGGCACCATTTAGAACAACAAGTTGACCTGAACCAGCCTGAACAGAGCAATGGTCGCGTTCAAGTTTGGCTAGATGGTCAAAAAGTCTTAGATCAAAACAAACTGCAATTTCGGACAACTGAAACGCTCAAGATTGAAGGCGTTTTCTTCTCCACATTTTTTGGTGGGAACGATCGATCGTGGGCAACTCCCAAAGACGTCACGGTTGATTTCGCCAACTTCTCGGTTACACAGTAGCCGTTTGGAAGGACATTGTTTTGGGTTACGGATGTCACACACGTTATATCCCTTGCCACGCTCACAAACGGACATTAGCACCTTTCAAAGCTGGTTTTCTTTGCTCGGAAACGTGCACTTGACTAGAACTTCAAGATTACAATCGGTAGAACCTTCCGTAATGTAGGGAATGCCCGTTTTAACGCCGATCTTCAAGCCAAACTTCAGGCTGACTTCCTCTACGTTGGCATCGCCCAAATCTTTAAAGGCATTGAGCGCATACAGGGTGTAGCCCCGAATCATGTTCTGTGCTATGAGTGGATGCATCGTCTCCAACCGCTGCTGGAGCAAACCCTGGGTGAGAAGCTGGTGTTGCCAGAGCGGAAGCTCGCTAGCCTTGAAGCGTTCTTGGAGCGCTTTCCAGGGGTAAAACGCGTGATGATTGATGGCACCGAACGACCCATCGCCCGTCCTCAAGATTCGGCAGCGCAGCAAGCCAACTACTCAGGCAAAAAGAAACGCCATACCCGCAGACATCTCGCAGCTGTCGACGAAACCAAACGCGTGTTGGTACTGAGTAAAGCACGGGAAGGCAAGTTGCATGACAAACGGTTTCATGATGAAGATGATATTGCTGGCAGTGTGCCAGACGAGATGCCGATTGAAGTTGATTTAGGCTTTTTAGGTTTGCAAAGAGAGTATGACAACATCCATCTACCCCACAAAAAACCGAGAGGCGGAGCGTTGAGTGACCGACAAAAGCAAGAGAATCGCACCTTGAGCCAATTACGAGTCGTTTGTGAAAACGCCTTTGCGGGAGTCAAGCGCTACAACGCCGTCAGTATGATTTATCGCAGATGCCGCTGAGCGATCGAATGTTTCAGCCCGTCATCAACGATCGCTTGCAAATAGACAACACATTCGCTGCTACTGAGAAAACACAGATAGCAACGCAGTGAGTATGGGAAAACTCAAGTAGAAGACTGTAATCACGCCTTAGTTCAGTGAAGTAAATTCAACAGGGCTTACGCAAATTCTCTAAAGTCAGCCCCCGACCCCAATTTATAGCCTTAGCGGGCATACAAGTAAGGGGGAGCAAGCACTCAAAGTCTCCCAGAATTGGAGGCTTAAAGCCCTTTGAGCATACAAGAAAAGTGGCTGCGTAAGTCTTATTTAATAAAGAGTCCTGAGCTTACTTTATGTAACTCAGATAGAAGTGCCGTAGACGAAACAATAGAAATTTCAAGATGCGCTTAACTAATCACAACTGTAAATGACAGCACGCAACTCTAAATCCAGCTTCAAAACCCTCTCCATCCATGCAAACGACTCAAATTTCGCAACGACAATCGCCTCATTCGCTAGACCTTTTGACCCGTCAAACGGCTTCTACATTCATTAGCATTTATCAAAAACAAATCTCTCCCCGCAAAGGGTTCTCCTGTGCATACCGTGTGCTGCATCGCAGCGAATCTTGCTCGCAGTACACTAAGCGCGTTATTTCTGAGTTTGGTATTGGTCAGGCGATCCCTCTGATTCGGCAGCGCTTCCAAGCGTGTAAAGCTGCCAATCAAACGCTAAAAGCGCAGGGTTGCCGTTTCACTAAACAACAAGAGACCGCTACAATGTCACCCGCGATCGCTCTCCAAGACACCCAATCGACTGAGTTGGTAAGCCAACCGTGGAGCGCAATTGAAGACGTGCCACTTGATGAACCAATCGAACCACCCGATGAGAACGCTAACCCTGACGGAGAGCGATCGCAGCAAAAGGGGAGAAGCATTGGCGGCGGCGGTTTTAGAAAGCCACCTGTTGCCAACAGTGCTGACTCTACAGGTACAACCAATCAAAACAACAGCTCTGATTGGAACTGCGACTCTATTAACTGTACTAGCTTAGGTTGTGACACGATCGATTGCGCTAGCACCGACTGTAGTGGGATGGACTGCGGGGTTAGTGATTGGCAGGGCTTGGACTGTAATGGGCTAGATTGCAACGGAGCCGATTGCGGCAACCTCGATTGCGGTAGTTGCGATGTCGGTAGCTGTGATTGCAGTGCCTAGAGCGATTAACGGAGAGTAGGAATTGGGCAAGGTGTGTAGAGGAGCTAACCTCATTCCTTTTAACCGATCGCCGCTTCTCCCTGTTTATAAAACGCATGGGCATAATCTGTCCATACGCCGCCTTTGGTAGCGGAAACAGCTTGTGCACCGCAGCAGGTTGTACAGTCATGCTTTGTGGTAGTGAGACGTTTTTGTGAGAGGTGTCTGCTCTGGCTCGGAGGGGATTGCACGAGCAAATTGAGCGTTTAGCGGAAGTGCGCGCTGAGTTGATTCATGGGGGTCAGCACTAGGACTTACGCAGTTACCTCCTTTTCTTGTATGCCCAAAGGGCTTTAAGCTCCCACGTCTGGGGGACTTTGAGTGCTTGCTCCCCCAATTTGAGGGTTGGGGCCAGTTTTGCGAGACTTTGCGTAAGTCTTAAGTGAGCAGGTGGATAGGTAGATGAGTACCCTTGCTGAACGGCGCGTTGACGCATTCACCCATCCCCTCCCTACCTGTCACGTTGATCTTGACGAGCCACTAGATTGCTTTACTCGTGGTCACTACACAAAAGGGCATAAGCCGATCGACTAAACGAATAGGCAGGGCTTTACCCATAGACTCATTGCTACTGGTACACCATTCAAGGCAGACTACATAAGCGATCCCACGATCGCGCTTTCAACTACAGATCAATTCATATCAATCTAAGGATTACGACATGGCCACTTATCAAGTCAGACTCGTCAATGAAGCAGAAGGCTTAGACACCACTATTGACGTGCCTGACGACCAATATATTCTTGATGCTGCCGAAGACAACGGCCTGGATCTTCCCTACTCTTGCCGTGCAGGTGCGTGTTCATCCTGCAATGGCAAATTGCTAGAAGGTACCGTTGACCAGTCCGATCAGTCATTTTTAGACGATGACCAGATCGCGGCAGGCAACGTACTCACCTGCTATGCCTATCCCACATCAAACTGCACCATCCAAACACACGCAGAAGATGCACTCCTTTAGGCATTAGCATTACGGGTATTGACGTTGTACAGTCAGCGTCAACAATGAAAGGGAAAGTCACCTGTGGCTTTCTCTTTCGTATTTAGCAGCATCGCTGACGGAGATCGCAATTCGCACTCAAGTGCGGTACAACTTTGCAGCAGAAGGCAGGAGGCAAAAGGCAGGAGGTCAATCTGTCTTAGGGCTTACGCATTTGCCCCAAACCCCAAATGCTGGTGCTAGGGGCTTTAATTGGCTCGGTTCCTCCAGCATTGGGGGCTAAGGGGCGAAAGACGACCGCTTTTGCGTAAGTCCTATGTCTAATGCAGAGGTAAAGATGGAGTGGCATGAGGAAAATCATCTTTGCGTTCGGCAATGCCTGGAGTAGACAACCGAAAAACCGTCTAGCGGACTGAACGGCGATTCTGTCTATCGTATACACTGGCGGACATATTTTATACGCATTGGGTGCGCTCCACTAAGCTTGTAACTGGGCTAATCATAAGCAAAGCAATACATTTGGAGAAGCACACATGTCTATTATTACAGTTAATAATATCAACGATAGTGGTACTGGTTCTCTCAGAGATGCGATCGCCCGTGCTCAGTCAGGTGACACCATTCAATTTTCATCCCGTCTGGCAAATCAAACCATTCGGCTCACCAGTGGTCAGCTCAGCATTCCTAACAACAAAGATTTGATCATTGATGGAGCGTCTGCAACCGGGTTAACGATCAGCGGCAATAATGCTTCGCGCATTTTCTATGTCAACTCTACGTATGTCAGTCAAACAAGTTTAACAGTCAAAAATTTAACGTTAACCAACGGATTTACTGCCGATCAGGGTGGAGCAATTTTTACTACTCACCAGGCAGTTCTGTCGATCGAAAATGTGACCTTCAGAAACAATGTTGCTAACAACGGTGGAGGCGCAATTTTTAGTGCCTATGAGGGCAAATTAACCGTTACGGGCAGCAAGTTTGAGGGAAACAAGGCAACAGTAGGAAATAACGAACGAGGGGCAGGCGCGATCGCGTTTCTTGGTCCGGGACCTTTGACGGTTCGCAATAGCGAATTTGTTGGTAATCACGGCATTAATGGTGGTGCAATTAACAGCCTCCAGGGCAAATTGACCATTGAAAATTCCCGATTCATCAACAATGACACCACAGCTGCACGATTTGATACCGGGAAACCGAATTCCTTTTTAAGAGGCTACGGAGGTGCCATTTACACCGATCGCGCCAGTTCCCGTAGCGAATCATCTGGAACAATTCGGATTACCAACAGCATCTTTGAAGGAAACCGGGGCAGAGCTGAGGGAGGCGCTGCCTATCTCTATACGGGAACTCAGGATAACGTTGCGTTTCAATCCAACCTGTTTCGCAACAATGAAATCATGGGGTTGCCCGGCGGCAATAGCGGCAATGGCGGTGGGGTCGTGGTACTGAGCAATGGCTCCAACCGAGGGTTAACCATCCAAAGCACCACCTTCGCCAACAATATTGCCAGCGGGCAGGGTGGTGGACTATGGACGTATGACACTCCAACCACCATCACCAATAGCACCTTTTCGGGAAATCGAGTCACGGGCACTGGCTCCAGCAACGTGGGCGGTGGCATGACGCTTTACAACGCTCCAGTCAATATTGTGAACTCGACGATCGCCAACAACTTTGCAGGCTGGGTTGGCGGCGGCATTAGTGCCAATAACCGCAGCAGCGTCAGTGTAAAGAACACTCTCTTCTACAACAACACTGCCGCGAATGGCGGCAATCCCTGGAATATTCAGCAACACACCAATGGGCAATTGACCGATCTGGGCGGTAACCTGCAATATCCTCCCGGCAATGGCAGCACCAATAACGCAACCGCTAACATCACCATTGCAGATCCCAAACTGGGAGCATTGCAGTTGATTAATGGCTCCTGGGTTCATCCTCTACTCACAGGAAGTCCTGCCATTAACGCTGGTGTTTCGGGGGCACCTGCCACAGACGAAACTGGCAAAACTCGTGATGCTCGATCCGACATCGGATCGGTTGAATTTGGTGGGAATACGTTGCCCACGCTATCGATTAACGATGTGACGTTGACAGAAGGTAACACGGGTAGGTCAAATGCAACCTTCACCGTCTCCCTTTCTGCCGCCAGCACTCAACCTGTGCGTGTTAACTACGCCACTGCTAACGGCACCGCGACTGCCGGGATGGACTACACTGCCCACTCTGGAAGCTTAACGTTTAATCCCGGTCAACTCACCCAAACGATTACCATTCCAGTTACGGGTGACACTTCAGTAGAAGCCAATGAAACCTTTGTGGTCAACCTGAGTAGTCCCACCAATGCAACTATCCGGGATACTCAAGGTGTCGCAACCATTCGTAATGATGATGGTCTCGCCAACGTTGCGCCCGTTGTTAACAGTGCCATTCCTAACCAAGCAGTCGATGAATTTAGCACATTCCGCTATACGGTTCCCGCAAACACATTTACCGATGCAAACGGTGACTCACTCACCCTCAATGCAACGTTAACAGGTGGTGAGACTCTACCGAGTTGGCTTATCTTTAATGCATCGACTCGTACCTTTAGTGGCAGTCCTACTGGTGCCAATGTCGGAGTCGTTTCTATTGACTTAACCGCCCGTGATGGTAGGGGGGGTAGCGCGAAGGATACGTTTACTTTAACAGTGAGAGATTTGCCTACAGGGGTGCTGAATGGCACGTCTCGATCGGAAACTCTTGTGGGTAAATCTACCTCCAATCAAATTCGAGGGTTGGGTGGACATGACCTGATTACAGGCGGCGTTGGCGCGGATCAGTTGTGGGGTGACGATGGGAACGATCGCCTCTGGGGGCATGCTGGAAACGACACGCTTTACGGCGATAGTGGTAACGACCAACTCTGGGGTAATGCTGGAAACGACACGCTTTACGGTGGCGTGGGGGATGACCAACTGTTTGGTGATGCTGGCGCTGATTGGCTTGATGGCGGTAGTGGCAATGATGTGCTGACAGGGGGTGCTGGTGCCGATACGTTTGCCCTAGCGCGCGGACAAGGCATCAAAATCATTCGTGATTTTGAGGTCGGTACCGACACAATTGCTTTAGGCAGTGGCTTTAACCTCAGTGAGGCGCTGCTGCAACAACGAGGAAGCCAAACCTGGGTAATCGACAACTCGCTGCATCAGGTTGTTGCGAAGTTGGATGGCGTGAATGCATCTCTGCTGCAAGAGAAAGTATCGACGGCTTTCGTTTAGCCATCAGCGACTTCAGATTGACAGTTAGCAAACCTAAAGAGTCGTTTGGAGGGGTGTCATCTCTCCAAACGACTTGATGCAATCCTGCGCGAGCGTAAATAATTCACAAAATATTCACATTTTTCAGATTAAATGATAAGGATTTGTACCTTTTGCCGTAGTTCAAATTGGACAATTAGTGGCACAAAGGCAGGCTTCAGTTTAGCTTCAACAACACTGCTTCAAAGATTCATACCTCTGATCCCAGGGAGAGCGATATGTCAAATGGTTTGAGTGGAAAAGTTGCCATCATTACAGGTGCATCTGCCAATTTGGGTAAGCTATTTGCAGAAGCCCTTGCAGCCGATGGTGCGAAAGTTGTGATTCATTACAACAGTGCAGCCAAGCAAGATGAAGCAGAGCAAGTGGCTCAAGCTATCGTTGAAAAAGGCGGTAAAGCGATCACCTATCAAGCTGATTTAACCCAAACAAGCAATATCAAAAGGCTAGTTGATGCAACGTTTGAAATCTTTGGCCAGTGGGACATTCTTGTCAATACCGCAGGCATGATTGTACGCAAGCCGATCGCTGAGTTTTCAGAGGATGAATTTGACCAACTCTTCAAAATTAATGCGAAAATACCCTTTTTCTTAATGCGCGAAGCTAGCACACGCATGGCAGATCAAGGGCGTATCATCAACATGATTACGACCGTTGTTGCAGTTACCGCGCCAACATACGGTGGCTACGCTGGCAGCAAAAGTCCCGTTGAGCACTTCACAAAATCACTTGCAAAGGAGATTGGTCATCGCGGTATTACTGTGAATTGTGTGGCTCCGGGGCCATTAAAGACATCCTTTTTCTATCCTGCTGAAACCGATGAGAATATTGCCTGGCTAAAAAGCATGAGTATCAATGGTGACATTGGTGAACCAGCAGACATTGTTCCCCTGGTACGCTTTCTTGCCTCTCCAGACGCAAAGTGGATCACAGCGCAAACCATTTATGCTAATGGTGGTCTGGTCGCTACTGCTAGCTGAACGTTGAGAAGTCCGCATCAACATATGTCCACAGCCTTTGATCTTTAAAACCTTTTGAAACGCAAGAGTTTATTCGGTATAGGCGTTATTTCTAATACCTGTTCTTAATTTGACGAAGGCGCTTTAAATCAATTCAAGACCTCTTTAGATCTAATCTTTATAGGTCATTTTATCGTCTTTGTTAAACTCAATTTATAAACAAAATCAACAAGTAAAGAAATCAAAAATATCCGGGTGAGAATGCATTCAGAGCGATTGAGCTATTAATAGCTTCGTATGAAGATCACAGCTCTTCTCTAAATGTATGTCTGCAAAAAAGCTCACCCGTGTAACTGTTTGTGCGGCGGGTCTACTGTTGGCGGAATTTGTTTCAACCAACGCAGCACAGGCCAGTGATCAATCCGTTGAATTCGGTGATGATGCAGCCCCAATCACTTCAGAAACCAGCCACCAGTCCCTCTCTACTCACAAAGTAGTATCGACTCAGCCAGCCCAACTCAGCCATCCAGAGCAATTCAATCAAATTGCATCGCGCCTAAACGAGTCTCATAGCATTAAGCGAACCCTGATCGCGTCCAGACCCCATGACGTCATTTCATCATTATCCAGGCCGGAAACAATTCCGGTGCACGTCGAAGAACCGATCGCTGTAAGCCAACCAGTCACAATCGCCCAACAAGTCGCGTCACCAACTGCGATCGCGCAGCCCGAAACAGTATCACAGCCGATTGCCTCAACAGGTAATGTAACGGTACCAGTCCCAACAGGTAATGTAACGGTGCCAGTCCGAGCCGCTGCTTTAACTGTTTCAACTCGTGCCAGCGATTTAGCGCCATTACCGGCATCCACGATCGTGCCCGCCCTTCCCGCTGTTGCTCAAACGCCTTCAACGGCATTAGCGGCTTCGCCACCCAACATTTTGCCGCGCGTAGGGGCATCCTTCACAGCTGGTGATGGAGTGGGTGTTTCTAATTCGTTTGGCAGTTTGAATGGCTTTGTTCCCATCAAGCAGACGCCGGGACGCAGCATTACGTTTGTGGAAGGGCAACTATCACTTTCGACAGAAGGTGCAAATCCAAGCGCTAATTTAGTTGTGGGACACCGTTTTTTTGATGCTAAGAGCGATCGTATTTATGGCGGTTATTTAGCGTTTGACCATCGTAATACGGGCAACAATGGTTTTAACCAGATTGGGTTAGGCCTAGAAACCTTGGGCAACACCTGGGATGCACGGGCAAACGTTTATTTACCCATTGGGGATACACGTCAACTGGCAGCAGAAAGCATTAGTAACACGGTCACTGCAACCTCAAACCCCTTCTTTCAGAGCAATTTTTTAGCGATTAACCGCACCATTCAACAGCAAATTACCCAGCGCTATGAAGCGGCGGGTACTGGGTTTGATGTGGAAGCGGGTGGCAAAATTGCCAGGTTAGGGCGATCGGGCGATCTGCGTGGCTACGGTGGTTTGTATTACTTCAGTTTGCCGGGTGGCGACAACACAGTGGGCCTCCGTGCGCGATTGGAAGCGCGACCCACCGATACCCTTCAGCTTGGACTGACGCTTTCCAATGACAACACCTTTGGTACCAATGTTGCGTTCACTGTGGGCATCACGTTCCCTCAAAGCCGTCCTCGTCGAGATGAATTGAAAGCGCCACTCTTGGCACGGCTAGGCGACTCGGTAAGCCGAAACGCCAATATTGTGATTGATACTCAAACGGAGTCCCAAGCTTCGACGATTCAAGACACGACGCTTGTGACTAATCCAGCAACAGGGCAACCCTGGCAGTTCCGGCACGTCAATTTAGGCATTGGTACGGGTAATGGCACGTTTGAACAACCCACTGGCACTGTTGCGGAGGCTTTAGCAGTCGCTCAATCCAATGATATTGTGTATGTTCAATCAGGAACCAATCCGGGTATTCCTGCGTTCTCCATTCCTGATGATGTGCAGGTCCTTTCAACTGGGCCTGTGCAGCGAATAGATACAGTAGAGCTAGGCAATTTGCAACTGCCACTGTCTGGTGCAGGTGTGTTGCCCACCGTGCAAGGAACGGTCACGCTAGGGAACCGTACAACGCTCTCTGGTTTTACGATCGGCACCGCAAGTGGTCCTGGCATTACAGGAAACAACATCAACACGGTGACTGTCCGCGATAACGTGATCGCCAATACAGCTGCTCAAGGCATTTTGCTGAATAACGTCCAGGGTACCGTTACGGTGCAAGATAACTCCATTCGGCAGGCTGGGGGAGAGGGCTTCTCACTCGCCAATGACCAGGGGCAGGTGGATCTGTTGCTAACGCGCAACCAGATTGAAAATAATGGAGCAACGGCAACAGAGGGCGATGGTGTGAAGCTGGCACTCAGCAATGGTGCAATGGGGAATTTCACCATTACCAATAACACGATCGCTAACAATAGTGGGACGAGTGGCCTTGCTGATGGCCTCGATGTCAAACTCTTTGATACAGCCAGCGGCACGTTTAACTTAGCTAACAACACCATTACGGGCAATCAGTTGAATGGGGTGGCGATCGATCTAGAAGCGACAACTCAGAGCACCTTTAACCTGTCTGGTAACACGTTGTCTAGCAACCAGTCTTCTGGTATCGCCACGCTCCTCTCCAATGACGCTACGAGTACGTTTAATTTGGATAGCAACACGATCGCCAACAATCAACTAAAAGGAGCGCAGTTTGTGTTGAGCGATCGGGCTAATGGAACGGTCAATCTTACCAATAGCACCATCACTGGCAATCAAGATGATGGTGTCTTCCTGCAAACCTCTGACCAGGCAAAGCTAACGGCACAACTGCTTAACAGCGCCATCACCAACAATACTAATTACGGCCTCTTCACGACTGCCAATGGTACGTCTCAACTGCGGCTTCTAACGAACTCAATCACCGTTACGGGCAATGGGTTTGCGGGTATTTCAATTAACACCGATGGGAGTGCCAGTAGCGCAGCGTCTCTGCGATCGAATACCATCACAGGCAACACGTTAGGCGATGTGGAATCATTTACAAACGCATCCGGTGCCACTGCTTGTTTGAAACCCCTGAATAATACCATTGGCACCCTCTCACTGGATGACAGCTTCGGCGGGCCAATTTCTGTAGAAAGCGGTACTTTATCAACCAATACGATCACAACCAGTAATTTGACGTTCTGGTCAGGCACAACCGTATCAACTGATACATGCGGGTTGTAATTTTTTGCAGAAGTTATAAAAGGATTCAGAAAGGGCACGTTGAATGTGAAATGACTTCACTTAAGCAAACAAACCCATGCCTCTTCCAAAGTTTAACGGACCAAAGTTTAACGGGCATGCTTGGAGTGTGCGTTTAGGAGGCAATCTCACCCTTGCCCTCATGTACTACATCCTGGCTGATCTGTCCCGGACGCTTGCTTCAACACCCAAATCTGTCACCCCTGTGTGGCCTCCTGATGGTCTTGCGGTGGCAGCCACGTTAATCTATGGCAACTGGCTATTACCAGGTGTCTGTTTAGGCTCTTTCTTGGCCAATGTTGGCGCTTTTTGGAATCCCCAAGGGTGGCTACCGTTTCTAACTTCGTTACTGGGTGTTGTTGGGATTGCGGTTGGTACAACGTTAGGAACCTGGCTGGGAGTCTGGCTGTTGCGTCGAGCCGTGCGGCAGCGCTACCCGCTCAACCGCGTCAACGATAGCATCAAATTTTTGACCTATGCAGGGTTGATTGGCCCTATTGTCAACGCTACGGTAGGCGTAGCGATGCTGGGTCTCACTCAAAAAGTGCCCTGGGCTGCCTATCAAAGTGTTTGGCTCACCTGGTGGATTTCTAACGTGGCTGGGATCTTTATTCTCACCCCTGTGTTGTTAAGCTGGCACCATTGGTTTCAGTCCAATCAAGCCTCTGTAGTAGGGCAACCCTTGCCATTTCAAATTGGTCGTTGGTTCGCGTTATCACAAGAGAAGGCGTTAGAAGCGTTAGTTTTAGGTGGATTCATTTTTGCGATCGGTAAAGCGGCCTTCTGGGGCAACCAACCCTTTGCGTATATGCTGGTGCCCCTGTTAACGTGGGCAGCTTTCCGCTTTGGGCAACCAGGCGCAACTCTTGCCATGTTCTTGATTGCGGCGATCGCCATTTTAGGCACGGTGAGAGGACTGGGCACATTTGCGGGTGCTGACCTCAATTACTCTTTAATGGGGCTGCAATCGTTTATTGCCGTCGTGGTATTTACCACCCTGACACTGGTGGCAGTTTTATCAGAACGCTTGCAGGCAGAGGCAAAGCTCAGGCTGGCTTTTTCAGAATTGCAGCAGTCCAACGAAACACTGGAACAGCGTACAGAAGAATTGGCGGGAAAAAATCAGCAGCTTGAGCAAACGCTGGAAGAACTCGGACGCACCCAGGCGCAGATGATTCAAAGCGAAAAAATGTCGGCCTTGGGAAATTTGGTAGCAGGTGTTGCTCACGAAATCAACAACCCGGTTGGTTTTTTGAAGGGGAATATTCGACCCGCACTCACGTATATCGACGATCTGTTTGGCTTAATCGATCGTTATCAGCAGGAGTATCCTCATCCCAGCGCTTCAATCAAAGCCGAAATGGAAGACATTGATTTAGCGTTTTTGCGGGAAGACTTACCTAAGTTGATGGGTTCAATGACCGAAGGAGTTGAGCGGATTCAAGATATTAGCACCAGCCTTCGCACCTTTTCTCGTACTGATACGGATCACCCCACCACGTACAACCTGCATGATGGTATTGATAGCACGCTCTTAATTCTTAAGCATCGCTTGAAAGCGAATGAATTTCGTCCCGAAATTGCCGTGCTCAAAGAGTACGGTGCCTTGCCACTGGTGGAGTGTTACGCAGGGCAAATCAATCAAGTATTGACCAATATTTTATCGAATGCCATTGATGCCTTGGATGAAGTTGCCACTCAACGCACGCAGGCAGAGTCAAAAAAGAATCCTGGTCAAATCACCATCACGACTGCCATCATGGAGAAAAAGTGGGTGCAGATTACGATCGCTGATAATGGTATCGGCATACCTGAGTCGATTCAAGCGCAGATTTTCAAGCCATTCTTCACTACAAAGCCAGTGGGTGCAGGCACAGGTATGGGCATGTCGATTAGCCATCAAATTGTGGTAGAAAAACATGGTGGAGACTTGCAATGCGTTTCAACTGATGGGACTGGCGCTAAATTTATCATTCAATTGCCAGTGCAACAAGCTGTGCCAGTCAGTAATCTCTAAAGGTTTGGGCAAGCAACGCAATTGATGCAACCGCTTCAGCCGATTTCATGTGCATGCACCACACCGGATACCTCATACCCGTCTTTACAAGACCTTGATTTACCAGATTGGAAACCGCCATAAAGTAAAGAAGCCATAAGTTCTGCGGCGATCGCCTTACATTCACAAAATATTCACAGTGATCCGTTGTTATAGTGAAAGGTGTATTTTACCAAGTCTACCCACTCATTTATACGCTCATGCTCGTCGTAAGCCAGTGTGAGTAAGGGTTGCAACACTGCATTCTACCCGCCTTAACCGATCGCTTGGAGCATTCAGAGCTTCAACTCGGTACGTCACAAGCCGACAAAACCATCTACCCATTTGATCGTTGTTTTTAGCGTTTAGAGCGACGTGCGATCGCAACGCTTCAATGTTGAGCTTTTAAGTTCTAAGCAGACCTAAACAGGATGACTTAACGCGGCAAGTGCTGTGCTGATGAATTCGTCAATGTGCTGCTTTCAGTAAACGTCTTTAAATCGCTGCTGTACAACCAGTAGTGTCACCATACTCAGCGTCAGTGTTGCTCTATCATGACCAATGAGCTTCAAATTGGTAAGCAAACAATCACAGGTTCAGATATTTTGCCTCTGCTGTCGAATTACCTCTTGCTACCGTCATTAAAGCGAGAAGTCTTGATTGATCAGGCGATCGCAGACATTGAATGTACGCCGGAAGAGCTTAACAGCGCCTACCAGCAATTCTGTCAACGCTATCAGATTTCTTCAGAGGCCAGTTTGCAGACGTGGATGACGCATTACAGTATTACATCTCAGCAGTTGAAAACGGTCGTTGCGCGCTATGCAAAAATCGAAAAATTTAAGCAAGTGGCTTGGGGACAGACGCTCGAAGCTTATTTTTTCAATCGCAAGGGGCAGTTTGACAAAGTCATCTACTCCCTCCTACGCGTTCAAGATGCTGGCGCGGCACAAGAGTTTTACTTTCGCATTCAGGCGGGTGAACAATCCTTTAGTGAGTTAGCGCGCGAGCATTCTCAAGGTCCCGAATCACGAACAGGCGGAGTTGTTGGCCCCCTTACCGTAAGCGCCCTTCATCCGACAATGGCAAAAATACTGTCGCGGAGCCAACCCGGTCAACTCCGTACCCCGACTCAAATCGATCAATGGTTTGTGCTTTTGCGTCTAGAGAAATTTATGCCAGCAGAGCTAGATGAATCCATGCGCTACCGTTTATTGAACGAGCAATTTGATCAATGGCTTGAGAACCAACTGCAAACCCTCAGTGCTCCTGTCAACACTTCAACTGCTCCTGCGACTGCCTACTGACTTTCCACCCAATGACTTACACCAAGACCAGCATTCAAGAATTTTTAGCAGGCACGTTTCCCTTCAGTTTATTAGCAAGTCAATCCCTCACAGACCTGGTGAGCCATTGCCAACTGCTCCGCTATCGTTTGGGGCAGGTCATGCTGGTACGCGAGACGCTACCAGATCGGATTTCAATTCTTTATGAAGGGCAAGTGCGGTTGATTGGCTATGAACCCAATACGCAGCAGGCTATCACCCTTAAGCGGTTACAACCAGGTGTCCTTCTCGGTTGGGTTGGGGTTTTGCGAAACATCCCCTGCGAAACTGCGATCGCCTCTACCGAAGCTACCTGCATTTCTTTACCAACTGAGCAGTTTTTAGCGCTCTTGCAGCGAGAGCCAGCGGTTGCCAATGAGTTCAACCATCAATGTACGTTGATTGAAGTATTTGAACTGTTGGGTAAGACGTTGAGCCAGCGAGCCGATAGCGAAGCGTTACTCCAATCGGCGGGCGCAGACAATTTACTGGAAATTGTCAACAGGTTGCATCGTGATGCGGTGGTGCGTACACTGCCTCCTGGCAAGACGTCGCTGGCTCATCTGGACAGCGATCGCGAGTGGTTTGTCAGCAGTGGTACCGTCGCCGATTTTGCAGTGGGCAGTGGTCTACAACGCGATCGAAAGACAACTCAGTTGAGCGTAGAAGGTGCAACTACCGCTCGTTTGGTTGGCATTCAGAAAGCCGCTTTACAGGGGTTGCTCACCCAGCCTGACCGTCCGCCAACAAATGCGGCAGTGGATGAGGATGACCGTCCTCCTTATGCTCCAGATCGCGCCTTTAAGCGGGAGATGGCGAAATCACAACGCCGTTCGTTTAAAAAATATCCCTTTGTGCGGGGGCAAGATCCGATCGAGGCGACGATCGCTTGCTTCCAAATGCTTTCACGCTATTGGGAACTGCCGTTTAAACGCGAAGTTGTGCAACGGGTGCTTACCAATCAGCTTGACCGGACTCAATCACTCTCGCTGCAACTGTGTGGTGCGATCGCCGAATTATGTGGGTTGAATGCTCAGCTTGTTGCAGTACCTGTCGAATCCATTAGCCATTTAGCGGTGCCCGCACTCATCCGTTGGCAAGACAGTTTTGCCATTCTGTATGACGTTAGTGAAAAAGAGCTTGTCCTGGCGGTACCAGAATCGGGTCTTTATCGCCAAACGCCCGCTCAATTTGCCGAGAACTGGGGCAAAGAAGGACAGGCGTTACTGCTCAAACCAGCGATGCAATCTTCTCAGCAACCATTCAATCTGCGCTGGTTTCTCCCGTCTCTCGTCCGGTATCGCCGCGTTTTACTGCAAGTCTTAGTCGCCTCCTTCTTTGTGCAAATTCTGGGGCTGGCGAATCCTCTGGTCACTCAACTTATTATCGATAAAGTCATTGTGCAAAACAGTGTCAGCACCCTGCATGTGCTGGGCATTCTGGTCATCATTCTGTCTGCCTTTGAAGGACTCATTTCCAGCCTGAGAACCTATCTGTTTGTAGATACCACCAACCGGATTGATCTCACACTGGGGAGTGTCATTATTGATCACTTGCTTCGCTTGCCCCTCCGCTATTTTGAACGTCGCCCAGTGGGGGAACTCTCTACGCGTGCCAATGAACTGGAAAATATTCGTCAATTTCTGACGGGCACCGCTCTAACGGTTGTCCTCGATGCGGTCTTTTCCGTTGTCTATATTGGCATTATGGCGTTCTACAGTTGGGTGCTGACGTTAGTGGCATTGGCGACAGTGCCCTTGTTTACGGTGCTCACCCTGGTCATTTCACCGACCATTCGCCGTCAATTGCGCGGAAAAGCAGAACGCAATGCGGAAACTCAATCCTTTCTGGTTGAAGTTTTATCTGGTATTCAAACGGTGAAGGCGCAAAATATTGAACTGCGATCGCGCTGGCAGTGGCAGCAGCAATATGCCCGGTATGTAGACGCTGGCTTCAAAACCGTGATTACCTCCACAGCGGCAGGTGCAACGAGTAATTTTCTCAATCAGGTGTCTGGTCTGTTAGTGCTGTGGGCGGGTGCCTATCTGGTGTTGCAAGGGCAACTCACCCTGGGCCAACTCATTGCCTTTCGCATCATTGCAGGCTATGTCACCAGTCCACTTTTGCGTCTGACGCAACTTTGGCAAAACTTTCAAGAGACAGCGCTTTCACTGGAACGGCTCGGTGATATTCTCAACGCAACGCCAGAAGCGGATGCTCTAAATCGACATAACATCCCCATGCCGGAGATGCGAGGGCATGTCACGTATGAGAATGTCACCTTTTCCTTCAATCGGAACAGCCCACCTCAGCTCAGTAATATCAGCCAACGGTTTCAGGCAGGGCAATTTGTCGGCATTGTGGGACAGAGTGGTTCTGGCAAAAGCACCATGACCAAGCTGTTACCGCGCTTGTACGATGTCGATTCTGGACGCATTCTCATTGATGGTTACGATATTGCTAAGGTGGAACTTTACTCGCTGCGACAGCAAATTGGCATGGTCTTGCAGGATACGCTGCTTTTTGATGGCACGGTGCAAGATAATATTGCGCTGACCAATCCTGAAGCGACGACAGAAGACATTATTGCAGCGGCAAAAGTGGCGGCGGCTCACGACTTCATTATGTCGCTGCCCAATGGCTACAACACCCGCGTGGGAGAACGGGGTGCGGGCTTATCTGGAGGGCAACGGCAACGGATTGCGATCGCCCGTACCGTGCTCCAAAACCCGCGTTTACTGATTTTGGATGAAGCAACCAGTGCGCTTGATTATCAATCGGAACGACAGGTGAGTTTGAATCTAACGGATGCCTTTCGAGGCCGCACCGTCTTTTTTATTACCCATCGTCTCAGCACCGTTAAACATGCCGATGTCATTCTACTGCTGGAGCAGGGAGCGATCGTTGAACAGGGAACCCATGAGGAGTTGATCGCTGCCAAGGGACGCTACTACTGCCTCTATCAACAACAGGAAAACCAGTTATAACGCTATGAGACAAGCAACGCTCGACATGGAATGGGTTGAACCCATCCAGTGGTCTAAATCCCTACCAACCGCATTCGCAGCAGCATTACCAGCAACGCTGCCCAATGAGATTCCAGTCGCACCAAAACCATCTGGTGAGTATGGCAAGTACACTCAATCCGTCTCATTGCGGCAATCACCACTCTGGTCAAAAGCCATTTTGTGGGGCTTGATGGGAAGTATTGCTGCGGTCATTGCTTGGGCTTGCATAGCGCAGTTTGAAGAAGCCATTCCCACGCAGGGACAGCTTAAACCACAGGGAGCAGTGAAAGAGGTACAGGCTCCGATCGCGGGAGTTGTGAAAGCGGTCTACGTGAAAGATGGGCAACGGGTGAAGAAGGGCGATCGACTCTTAAGCCTGGATGCTACGGCGGTTAATGCTCAAATCGCTTCACTCACCAAAATCCGAGCGGCCTTGATGCAAGAGAACCGCTTTTATCAACTCCAAATGGCTGGAGGCAATCCGTTGTCCGACCCGGCCTTTGCCAAGCTTCAGATTCCACCCTCGATCGCGGCGTTGACGAAAAAGCGTCTTGCTCTGCTTGCCGAAAACCGCACTGACCGGGCACAGCTCAACGGTTCTATTCAGAGTGGGGAGTTGAGTGCCGATGAAGTTGCCCGCGTTCAGGCGGGGTGGGCAGACCTCATTTCACGTCAGCAGGCAGCTCAATTTGAAACGCATCAATTAGAACGTCAGCGCGAGCAGGCGCAGATTCAGTTGACGGATGCCAAGATGGTGTTGGCAGTGAACCAGAAAATTCTCAATGACATGGAACCGCTAGCCGTGGCAGGGGCGATCGGCCAGGTGCAATATCTCAAGCAAGTGCAGGAAGTGGGCACACGCAAAGCCGAAATTGCACGACTCGCCCAGGAAACATCCCGCTTACAGTTTGCCATTGCTCAATCTCAGGAACAGAAGCAAACCATTTCTGCCCAATCTGAGCGCGATTTACGGATGCGCTTGGCAGACAATGACAAGCAAATTGACGAGATTGATGACCAGTTAAATAAGGCGATCGTGGAGAACGAGAAGCGTCTGGCTGAGATTGATAGCGATATGAGCCAGGCTCAAGTGTCTCTAAAGTATCAGGAACTCGTGGCTCCCACGGATGGTGTCATTTTTGATCTTCAGGCACGATCACCTGGTTTTGTCGCTCAAGCTAGCCAACCCATGCTAAAAGTGGTTCCAGATGATTCCCTGACAGCAGAAGTCTTTATCACCAATCAAGATATTGGGTTTGTGCAACAAGGCATGAAAGTTGATGTTCGGGTCGATTCCTTTCCTTACAGTGAATTTGGCGACATCAAAGGAGAACTTGTTTGGATAGGTTCTGATGCACTTCCCCCAACGGAAACCCGCCGCTTTTACAGCTTCCCTGCCAGGGTGCGGCTCGATCGTCAATCTTTATCCGTGCAGCAACGAGATATTCTGTTGCAGTCGGGAATGTCGATTCAGGCCAATATCAAACTGCGGAAGCGATCGGTGATGAGTATCTTAACCGAGTTGTTTACCAAGCAAGTTGATAGCCTTGAGTCGGTACGCTAGGTTTCATCCCAAAGCTACGAGCGTCCGAAGCCACGAGCGTGTCCTGAGCCAATCTGTAACGACAGAATTTCTTTCAGTCGATGAGATTCGCTGTGATGGGGTGCGTTGTGATGGGTCGCGCTACATGGGCTGTTCTGTGGGGCGGGGCGGTTCCTGGGGCAAGGGAATGAACTCTGTTTCCTGAGGGACTGATTCAAACCGCCCGTTCTGCCAATCTTGTTTGGCCTGCTCAATACGATCAAGGCGGCTGGAGACAAAATTCCACCACTTATGCCGTTCGCCCAGCGGCTCACCGCCTACGATGATACAACGAGCCCTGCGATCGGCAGAAACACGATCAGTAGAAACCTTAACGGGTGTACCAGAGGCGAGAACGACGAGCCGATGCTGCTCTAGTGGGGCATCGTTGAGGTAAAGTCCTTCTGTGACGCTGTAAACCGCTTGCTCTTTGTAGTCAGCAGGCAATGTAAATTGCGTTTCAGGAGCCAGTTGTACATCCACATACAGCATGGGCGAAAACGTCTGCACAGGAGATGTGTGACCAAACGCTTCACCAGCAATTAGAGTAAACGAAGCTCCATCCTCTTCCCAACTTGGCAACGTGTTGGCTGGGTGATGCCGAAACCAGGGCTCTGTTTCTTCATGTTCGTCGGGAAGTGCCACCCAGGTCTGGATGCCATGCAGAATGGCTTCTTGGCTGCGATCGTCATCAGGACTGCGCTCGGAGTGCACAATCCCTCGTCCAGCCGTCATCCAGTTCACTGCACCAGGCCGAATTTCCTGCACGCTGCCCACGCTGTCGCGGTGCAATAACACGCCTTCAAACAGATAGGTGACGGTTGCTAAGTTGATATGAGGATGGGGCCGCACATCAACGCCTTTGCCCGGTGGAAAGACGGCTGGACCAAGATGATCAAAGAAGATGAAAGGTCCAACCGTCGTGAAAACATTTGAGGGAAGCAGGCGACGGGCTTGAAACCCGCCTAAATCCTGAACGTGCGGCTCAATGATGTGTTGAATGCCAGCGGTCATAGTAAGTCTGCATAGGGTTATTGGACACCATCAGCGCGAAGACAGCCCTCGATCGCAGGGTCGATTGACTGCATCCAGCCACACATAGGGAAATGGCGCTGAAATAAGCAAAAGTTAGCCCTCTGAATCCCCCAAGTCTAGGGGACTTTATGGTTCGGCTCCCCCAGATTTTGGGGTTGGGGGGCGGATCGTTCCGTCAGTACTATTCACCTATAGGGCATTTTAACGGGAAACAGGGTGCGGAGACAGGTGCGATCGCAGGATTGGCGAACGGCCATCACGTTTTTTGCAACCCTGGAGCGGTGAATGGTTTATGCACTGGCTGTTGTTCAACGTTTGACTGGAATTTGTAATTCTATGACAACCGCATCAAAATCAACCTTGGGATTGCAATCCCATACCGCTCCCACTTGTTCAAACTCGCGTCCAAATAAATGGATTTCTCGGTAAGGGCCATCAGCAGCATATCCATTCTCACCCATCCAGGTAAATAATTCGATCACCCCTTGCCCGATTTCGCACATTTTACCGTGACGCGTCAGACTCGCCATTGTTTGTACCGCAGGCAGTTCATGGCAGTAGACTTGTTCATTTGCACCCATGAGCGTTGATGGAATGGCGGCTTGATCGATCGCAACTGCCATTTCCATATCAATCGCTTGTTCCGTATACTCAGCATTATGATAGATTGCCATTTCTGGTTCACCAGCTTTAAGGCGATGTTGCTTGAGCCAGGTATACACATCTGCATACATACGGCTGCGATAGGGAATCATATCGGTCAGATCAGGAAGAATTTGGCGAGCCGCTGCAACAAACTGTGGCTCAACGCGCTTCAACACAACCTCGTAATCGGCTAATTTACCTTCACGCTCAATTTGCCTGAGCCGTGCCTCAACCTGGGTTAGTTTCGTCAACCCTGCCTGAACCTGTTGCTCAATCTCGGCCTGTCTCAGTGTCAGCATGGCCCGCAATTCCACAACGGTGAGATCTTTATCTACCAGATCTTTAATTTGAGTGAGTGAGAAGCCTAAATCCTTGAGCGCCAGAATGCGATTGAGACGCGGCAATTGATCGACCGAGTAGTAGCGGTAGTCTGTAAAGCGATCGACCTTGAGCGGCTGAAACAAAGCCATTTCTTCGTAGTACCGCAAGGTTCGCACCGATACCTGGGCCAGTCGTGAAAAATCGCCAATTCTGAGCATGAGCAAGCTCCTGTAATCAAAAAACGAAACGCACTGTTTATGGCACGTGTGCTTTAGACCATAAACCCTAACGCCACGTGAGTGTCAATGGGTTGGAGGCAAAAAAGGCCAACGCTGATTGGGTTGACTCTAACGCTACGTCAGAGTGCATAGTTTCTCATGTAGACGCTTTGAACACATTTTGAACACGCTACTCCGCGATGGAAGCAGTCGTGTGAGCGCTATCTCAACTGTTGCTTTAAGGAATCCAATCATGGTTCACGCTGCTCTTTTTCAACGGCTTGGTCAATCCATTCTGATCACGACAGGCATTATGGCGGTTAATCATACCTTGCCTCAGCCTGTACAAGCTCAGGAGCGTCTCTGTCAGCGATTGCCTCAAAGCGCTCTGTGCCAGGAACAGCGATTGCCCAATTCTGCTAACGATCGCTCAGCTCAACCATTGCAGGTTATCCAACCGACGTTGGATGCAGTCAGCAAGCATCTATGGAACTTCAACAATGAAGACTAAAAAACCAAAGCTATTACCGACCCTCATTTGCTTTGCGATCGTGGGACTTTGGGCGATCGTGCTTCCCTATCCAAAGTTTGACGTTTTACCCTTAATGGGCAATACAGCCAGTGAATCAGCATTCTCTTCAAAGTGAATGGATGCGTCCTGGTTCAATCTACTGGTTAGGGAGCGATCGCCCCTGATCGTACAAAGCTTGCCTTGCGCGACTTCAACTGCTAGCACGATCGTCCTTCCAATACTGACCATTCAGTTCACTCGCATTCACTACACCCTGGAAACAACACCAATAGTCCTATGACTGTCCCGTTTGCCATCAACCACTACATGGGTACGAACAGCGTGATCAATCCTCTCCCTTCCTTCCCTCAAAAATTTCTCTATCGCACTACCGGATGCGTGTTGATTATTGAAAGTCTGCTGCTTTTTGCACCTGTTGCCATTTTAGGCAGCGCCATTAACTGGCCTCAAAGTTTGAGTGCTCCAGCAGATGTCATGCTACCGCTGTTAACGCAACAGGCCGCAGCCGTCAGACTGGGCTATCTGCTTTACCTGCTTTACTCAATCCTCTTTTGGGTCGTGGCTCTAGCACTGGTTCGCCTGTTGAGTCATGAAGAAGCGTATGCCACCTGGCTGCGTGTTGCGGCTGGCTTTGGCATTGCTTCAACGATCGCTCGCTGCTTAGGCATTATTCGTTGGCTCGCTGCCATGCCAGCCTTGGCAACCCTGTATGTCAATCCCGCCACATCCAGCCAAACTCGTGATGCGATCGCGGTCGTGTATCGCGTGCTGAATGATTACGCTGGGTCGATTGGTGAAGTGCTGGGCGTGAGTTTATTTGCCGCACCCTGGTTGGCGATCGTGTCGTTGATCATTCTGCAAACGAGGCGCTTACCGCGCTGGCTAGGCTTCTTTGGACTGGTATCCGCCACGCTGTTAGCCCTGCAAGTAGCCGAATTATTTGGAGTGGATCTGGGCGCATTCATCACGGTGTCGGTGAGTGTGCTGCAACTCTGGTTTTTGCTCACTGGGATTGTAGTACTGCGCCGCACGCCACGCTAAAGCCTTTCATTGTTGATCTCATTGTTGAAAAGAACATCTTGTTGAAAAAAGGAAGCCATGAAAACAGAACTCCATGTCATTTTTGGGACGGGACCGTTGGGTCAAGCGGTGATGCGCGAATTGCTAACTCGTCCAGTGCGGATTCGGATGGTCAATCGCAGCGGACAGGCCACTGTGCCTGAAGAGGTTGAAGTCATTGCGGCTGATGTTTATGACCTCAAGAATACCCGTGCAGTGACGCAAGATGCCGCCGTTGTGTATCAATGTGCTCAACCTCCTTACACCCAATGGCCTACCTTGTTCCCGAAACTGCAAGCCAGTATTGTACAAGGGGCGGCTGTCAGCGGTGCCAAATTGGTTGTGGCAGATAACCTCTATATGTATGGAGCCGTTAATGGCTTGCTCCGAGAAGATTTACCCAATGCGGCTACAACCCGCAAGGGACGTACGCGTGCTCAAATGTCAGAAGCCTTGCTCACAGCCCATCAACAGGGTTTAGTGCGTGTTGCGATCGCGCGCGGGTCGGACTTTTATGGCCCTGGTGTCTTAGGCTCTGTGATGGGCGATCGCGTCTTTCCAGCCATCTTAACGGGGAAAACGGCTGCTGCCGTAGGTGATTTGGATGTACCTCACACTTATACCTTTATTGACGACTTTGGCAAAGCATTAGTCGCCCTTGGAGAGCAGGAAGCAGCCCTGGGGCAGATCTGGCATGTTCCCAATGCTGAAACCCTTACAACGCGTCAGTTTCTCACGTTGGCATTTAAAGAAGCTGGGCATACACCCAAAATGAGCGGTATGGGAAAATTCATGACGCGAATTGCTGGACTGTTTATTCCCGAAGCACAGGAAACCGTTGAAATGATGTATGAATTTGAGCAGCCATTTGTCGTGAATCACAACAAATACGTGCAAGCATTCGGCAATCACGCAACACCTTTACACACTGCAATCAGAGCCACATTAGATTGGTATCGTCGGCATCTAAATTTGTGATGGCTTTGGTGCGATCGTCGATCGCCTGCCAAAACTCCTCTGCACGATCGCCATCCCCTTTAAGCCGTGAGCCTCATCTTGCAAGCAACAATCAGCCGTTAGCCATCATCAAAAGCTAACGGCTGACGGCTGACAGCTAACACCGATTCAAATAGATTTCACGACAGATCCATCTGTAGGGCCGTTATATGTAACCCCTACAGATGGATCGGCAAGCTAGAACGTAAACGTGGTACGAATGACAGGCACATAAACGGTAGAACTACTGCTCAACTCTTCGGCATTGAAAATGACAAATAAGCCTGGAGTGACGCTAATGTTGTCGCTCAACTTGAAGTTGAAGAAGCCTTCCACCTGATACGGCGTGCGGTTGCCCGGATCAAACGCGCGTCCACTCGTGCTAACGCGAGACAACGGTTGCCCAAAGATGAGACCTGCCGTACTTCCCTTGCGGAGCAGATCGTTTGCCTGTATGCCAACCTGCCAGCTCAAGAAATTGGTTGAGGCATCAACATCCACCAAACTGCTAAAGATATAAGAGAATGAGCCTGCCAGCGAAAACTGTGGTGAAAGCCTAAAAGCAGCGGTTAGGCCCAGCGTATCTAACGTAATACCCTGATTAATGACAGCCCCTGTAGCGCCCAGACCCGCTCCCCGACGCGCAATTTCACCTGCCGTTGGTGTAAACACGACAGAACCAATATCAGAAGCAGCCAGTCCTGTTCCTAAGATATTAATCTGGTGGTAGCTATGGGCGTAGTTCAACGCAATGTCCAGACTTTTAGAAGGCTTTACGGTTAACTGTGCCGCTGCAATGTAGCTACCGTCAAAAAGGCCAGAACCCAACGGTGTACCTGGAAAGCCTGCATTATTTGGCAGACTAGCTGACGTTACACCGTAGAGCGCCCGAAGGTCGATCGCGTCTGACAGGTTCAAAATAAGACCCGCCGCCGAGTCTAGACCCGTTTGCGAGGTGCCTCCCGAAACTCGCTGCGCCGCTGGAAGGGTCGCAAAACGAGAAAGTGCCCCCTGCCCTTCACTTGACCACGGCAAAATGGATGGAAACGCATCCGATACTTCTGCACTGGTGCCAATGAACGCTGTCACTTTGTTCGCAACAGGAAAGATGTAGAGTAGTTTATAGAGATCCACTCGATTGTTGCCTCGTCCACCCGTTAAGTTTTGGGGGTTGGTTTCAGGAAACTGAGGGGCATAGCCTAAATAAACCTGGCTAGCGTTACCGAAGACCGGATCACCGTAGCCCAAAGTGCCGCCCAAACTGCCCGACCCACCTAACAGTGCGCTTGGCCCTTGCCCAAAGTTATAGGCTTGCAACCCTGTAATCAGCAAATCTTTCCCTGTAAAGCTGGTCGTCAAATTCAGCCGCAGTCGATCGTTAAACACAGGCTGAGCATCTTTGAAACCAGGCGCTGCACCATACGCGCTAGCTAAACTAAAAATCACTTCACCATTCAGCTTAGTCGTGGTAGAGAATTGCTGCTTTTCTAGCGTGGCGGTACGCGCTTCCAGCGCACCGACCCGTCCTCGCAACGTGGCTAGTTCGGCGGCAAATTCTTCTTGCAGTTTTTGCAGCGCAACCAGATCTTCTTTTCTCGCCAGGTCAGCCGTGCCTGCTGCAATCAGTTCATTCACCCGATCGAGGCACGCATTCAAACCCGCCGCAAATTCATAGCGCGTGAGAGCACGATTACCCCGAAAGGTTTTGTCTGGATAGCCAACAATGCAACCATAGCGCTCAACCAGTGACTGCAATGCCTGAAATGCCCAGTCGGTTGGTTTCACATCCGATAGCTGAGACACGGAGGTGACTTGTGCCATCGGTTCGGTGTCCGAAGCGGTTGCAGTAGAAACATCCTTCAGCGGCGTAGTGACATCGCTGCTCGCTTGTAGTTGGGCCTCAATGCGACTCAAGGGAGGGGTGGTTTTGGGTACGTTGATGGTACTCATGGGTATCGCCGCGATCGCGGCATCAATCCCAAACGGTGACATCCCCATCAGCAAGCCTAAAAAGCCCCATCGCTTCATGGCAATCAATCCACTCAAAAGCCCTCGATCCTGGTTCACAAACATTCCTCACGCTCTAAGTTCAACTTGCTTTGCAAAACGGTTGTTAACGCTACATTTCGCTCTAGATCAAACTATATTGCGAAGCTGAGATAATGAAAAATAAATGTATTTTTGCTTATCAATAGACTAAAATCTATTCTCTATTGCCTGTTACTGGGTGTGTTCTTTGAGCAAGTAGGCGATCGCGGTGAATCGCTAGGACAGAAAGCGGAAGTATATACTCTGCTTTCTGCAACGCAAGCTGTAGATGCAAAGACCCTTTCGATTTGCTGTGTTTTTATAGGACTGAGTGCGCTGTAGGTAATCTTGAGACGCAGTAAACCCTGTACACATATCGGAAAACCGTTGTATAGTCGTTCGCAGAGGTGACTGAAGCAACTATTGAGACGATCGCCAACTGTTTTTGGGCTTAGGAACGAGAATTAATTAAAGTGTGATCTTGGAGTACGGGCGCACGGCAGTGCGTCCCCTACAGAACAGCTCACTCGTCGAAGTTATTTAAGCTGCGATCCTTAGCTATAGCGTTGGCACCTGCACACCTTTCTCATGTTCAAACGTGGAGCCAAACAATGAGCCAAATCCTGGCAGAAGTCCTTTCAGCAAATCGCGCCTATGCTGAAAACTTTGGGGACAAAGGAAAACTTACCATTCCCCCAGCCCGTCATTTCACAATTCTCACCTGCATGGATGCACGGCTTGATCCTGCTCAATATGCAGGGTTAGCAGAGGGGGATGCGCATATTATTCGCAATGCGGGTGGACGTGCCAGCGACGATGCTATTCGCTCTTTAGTCATTTCCTACAAGCTACTGGGCACCCGTGAATGGTTTGTCATTCACCACAGTGACTGCGGCATGGCGCTGTTTACTGACGATATTATTCGCAGATTGCTGGCAAGCAGTTTAAAGACGGCTGTGATTGATGAGCAGGGCTGGCAAGATGTGGGCGAAGGGCCAGGATCAATAGAAGCCGAGTATATTGACTGGCTGACGTTCAAAGATTTGTCCCGCAGCGTTTATGATGACGTGAAGCGAATTCGCAATCACCCCTTAGTGCCCCATCAAATTCCCATTTATGGTTTTATTTATGACGTTAGAACTGGGAAGCTGACTGAGGTACCCGAAGCAACTGAGGTTGGCAAGGCGTTGTAGCCGTAGCTAAACACATTCTGTTGGTATTGCGGGGAATGCTGAGTTAAACCTAAGCTGGACTGCGCTACTAGGTGGTCGGCGTTGGTAAATGAGGAGATGAATTTAGGCAGGCACAGGCACATCCCCAAACTTGAGGTATGTGGATTAACAATCGGACAGAATGCGTGAGCATTTCAACCGGGTTGGAGTAGCACAACATTTTGCGATGTCACCGTGTAGATAATGGCGCAGACGAGTACTGTCGTCTTCCACAAGGGTCATGTAAGCCTTACTGACAATCTGATCTCCTGGCGGAATAAACCCTGGGTTAGACAGGGTTGCCATTACTCACCCAGCAGTAGCATTGCCAAACTGAGATCGCGTTCCATCAGGTCGAAAGGTTTGGGCGCTATGATCGCCGATCGCCCATCCAAGGACTCCAGGCTGAAAGTGATTCACTACCGTCCAAATCCACACCTTGCTTTCCTTCTTGCCGACAAACGTTTCCAGTTCATCCAGTTCCCTCAGTGGGGGAATCTGCTTTAGGCCATAGCTATCCGGTAACTGTTCCCCCGAAGCTTCAATCCAGTTCAAAATGGTCGGGTGCGCAATCTCGGTGACACGGCTAATCCCTCGCACTCCCATGGCATCGGGCACATCTTCAGGCATAGCCGCTTCACGTCGTCACTGTAGCCGCGATGCTCATACTGGTTGAGCAACTGCCACCAACAGCTCATACAGATATAGTTTTGTTTGGTCTGGCGCTGCCCATTCTTGCGAATATGAGTGCCACCACAGTCGGGACATTCCATTGGCTTTGCACTCCCACTCTAACTGACATTATTCTCCATCCTGTCTAGGCGTTAAAATCTGAAGTTCATCTGCTAATTCACCAACGCTGCGACGACAACGCCAAGCAGAGAGACTAGTCATGTTGATGTGAACCGAGTCAGCACGGAGTGATGAGTGAGTATTGGCACAGGCGTTCGATACAATGGCGTGGTATGAGCGACAGTAACCGATTCAACGTGTGGGGGATCAATTTCGGAACAGGCCTGATCCCGATCGCGTAAAGAGATGTGTGCAGGCAAACATTCTCAAGCATTGCGGGGCAAACCTGGTTTTAAATAGTAATGAGGGGTTTCAAGTCATTGGAGCAACCAACACTAAACGCGGTTACACTCCAATAAACTTGAACCTATGATTTTTAGCTGCGATTTGAGTTGAGCCTATGAAGTCTTATCTGGCGGCTGCTGTGCAAATGACCAGCCTGCCCAATCTCGAAAAAAATTTAATCCAGGCGGAGGAATTAATTGACCTGGCAGTCCGTCAGGGTGCTGACCTAGTTGCCCTACCCGAAAATTTCCCGTTTTTAGGTGACGAACACGAAAAACTAGCTCAGGCAGAGGCGATCGCAGTTGCCAGCGAAAAATTTCTCAAGACGATGGCACAACGTTTTCAGGTAACTCTGCTGGGCGGCGGTTTTCCAGTGCCCGTTGGAAACGGCAAGGTGTACAACACGGCGCTACTTATTGGTCCAAATGGGGAAGAACTGGCACGCTACGAAAAAGTACACCTGTTTGATGTCAACGTGCCAGATGGTAACACCTATCAAGAATCCGGCACTGTGCTGGCAGGTGTACGACTACCGCCCGTGTATCCGTCTAAAGAACTGGGCAATCTGGGGTTATCTGTTTGCTACGATGTGCGCTTTCCAGAACTTTACCGTCATCTCGCTCAAATGGGTGCGGAGGTGCTGTTTGTACCAGCGGCGTTTACCGCATTTACCGGAAAAGACCACTGGCAAGTGTTGCTTCAAGCGCGGGCGATCGAAAACACCTGCTACGTGCTGGCTCCGGCCCAGACAGGACGGCACTACGCCATGCGTCAAACTCACGGACACGCGATGGTTATTGACCCCTGGGGAATGGTGCTAGCAGATGCAGGCGACGAACCAGGCGTGGCGATCGCCGCGATCGAACCTTCTCGCTTGGTACAGGTGCGTCGCCAAATGCCGTCGTTGCAGCATCGAGTGTTTGTGTAGGGAGGAGAGAGGGGCAGAGGAGGCAGAGGGAGCGGAGGAAGCGGAGGAAGCTAGGTTTGAGTTGATTTAGCAGAGCTTTCTTCTTTCTTCAAAAAACTAGCTTCCTTCTACTCTTCCCTGCTTCCTCCGCCTTCTTCTGCTTCCCCCCGCCTTCCTCCCCGCTTCCCCTGCCCTCCCTTGCTTCCCCCGCCTGCTTAACCTTCTGCAATAGAAACTGTACATTGGTAAGGAACATTTTCCCCAGGGGCCAATGGTAGGTTTCATGACTTGGTTGACCGTTCCGGTGTTGTTTGATGGTGCTTCAATGCCGCTCGGCCATTCTTTGCTGGCGGCAGCGGTTGAGGCAGCAAACGGCTCTCTAGTGCTGGCTGGGGTGCTGTTAAGCTTGGTGGTCATCTTTCTGGCAAGCAAGATTGGGGGTGAGTTGTGCGATCGCATTAACCTACCCCCTGTTCTAGGAGAGTTGGTCGGTGGGGTTGTTGTCGGGGTGTCTGCTTTCCGGCTGCTCGTGTTTCCGGGCAGTGGTGAAGACGGCAGCCACTCACTGATTATGGGTTTGATGCAACTGACGGCAAACCTAAGCCCAGATGCATTGACATCTGTGTTTCAGGCGCAGAGCGAAGTTATTTCCGTCTTGTCAGAACTGGGTGTGATCATTCTGCTATTCGAGATTGGCTTGCAGTCTGACCTTAAAGAACTCTTGCGAGTCGGGCCACAGGCAACGCTGGTGGCAGTGGTTGGGGTTGTGGTTCCCTTTGCTTGCGGTACGATCGGGCTAAGCCTGATCTTCGGGATTCCCACCATACCAGCAATTTTTGCTGGAGCCGCGTTGACCGCAACGAGTATTGGCATCACGGCAAAAGTGCTCGCTGAGATGCAGCGCTTGAGTACTCCTGAAGGACAGATCATCATTGGCGCAGCGGTGATGGATGATGTGCTGGGCATCATTGTGCTGGCAGTGGTTGCTAGCCTTGCACGCGATGGCTCGGTGGAACTCACGAAAGTGGCTTACCTGATTGTGAGCGCGGGTGTGTTTTTGGTCGGTGCCATTCTGGTCGGGCGTTTGCTCAGCCCACTGTTTGTGGCACTCGTCAACGGCATGAAAACGCGGGGTCAACTGCTGTTGGTCTCTCTGATCTTTGCGTTTATCCTGGCGTACATTGCGGCGGTTATTCAGCTAGAAGCCATTTTGGGTGCCTTCGCAGCAGGGCTGGTGCTGGCAGAAACAGAGAAACAACGGGAGCTAGAGGAAAAGGTGGTTCCGATCGCCGATATGCTCACACCTGTGTTTTTTGTGGTAGTGGGTGCCCGTACCGATCTGAGCGTGCTAAATCCACTGGTGCCGGAGAATCGCCCTGGGCTGATTATTGCGACATTCTTGCTCGTTGTGGCGATTTTGGGCAAAGTGGTAACGGGTCTCAGCGTGTTTGGTGTACCTGGCGTGAATCGACTGGCGATCGGGGTGGGCATGATTCCACGAGGGGAAGTGGGACTTGTGTTTGCAGCGGTTGGCTCTGAGAGTGGCGTGCTTTCTAAACCACTGGAAGCTGCCGTCATCGTCATGGTGATTTTGACGACGTTCCTCGCGCCACCATTGCTGCGGCTTGTGTTTGCTCAGTCCGATCGAGCGGGTATGGGCCGTGGGGAGCCAGATCTCGCTCAGGCAATCACGTTAAATCCGGGCTTAGTGGATTTAGAAAGCGTTGAGTCAGAATCAAAGTAGCGTAGAAATTCCGATCGCACACTTGATCCATCGAGTATATTCTTACAGCAGTTTTGTGTGGCGGGTACCCTCGTTTTGACACAACTGATACTCGGTAGCGTCTGGTTACCGCTGTTTCAGATTTTGCTCAGGGCGAGAACAATCGCGGTATAGGCTGCTAAGGGTGTGATCACTCTTCCGATGTCTCTGGTGAGCAGAAAATTCTCTTTGGGCATGAAACTAACGACTCAAATTTGCGTCAGGCACCTGTACGCGCCGATTGTCTGGCAGTCAATTGTCTGGCAGTGGTGGCGCGACGAAGGCAACGATTACAGCTTCAAAATTGACCGGATTTATGGTTTAACGGAGCGGAGTTGTTGAATTGAAGCCCCAATTAGCACACGCGATCGCTGGTTCTGTACACCGCAGTTGTTGCGAACCACAGTTGTTGCGATCGCAAACAAGACACCCTCATCGACACATTGACGATCGTCTTCGCTCTGTACGGTGAAGCGGGTGTGAGGAGACCAAGTTGTGAACTGTTCCTGGCTGATATCCAGCTTTTTGAGAACCAGCTTTTTGAGAACTAGCTTTCTGAAAATTTGACGAGATACCGTGAAACACCTTCCCCATTTTCTGCTCGCTGCAACGTCCCTCCTACTCCTCGCAGCTCCGGCTCATGCCTCGCGGCTAGAATCGTGGCGGTTCGACTCTAACCGCAACCAGTTAGAATTCACCACCGATGAAGATGTACAGCCTAAAGCACAGCTAATTTCTGACCCAACCCGGCTCGTGATTGATTTGCCAGGGGTCATTTTGGGTCGTCCCGCCTCCACCCAGTCTTACGGTGGGGCAATTCGGTCTGTGCGATTGGGGCAGTTCGATCGCAGTGCCGCACGACTGGTTGTAGAGCTAGCACCGGGCTACACGATCGATCCCAATCAAGTGCGGTTTCGCGGCATTACAGCGCGACAGTGGACGGTACAGCTACCAACACCACAACTTTTACCGCCTGATACAACGGCTACTGCACCATCCGGAGGCTTGACTGGCGGCAGTAATCAGTCCAGCACCTCTACTCAAATTCAGGGTGTACGAGTCACGCCCGACGGTATCTTTGTTCGTACCAATGGTGGGTCGCCAACTCTGGATGTGCGCCGTAGTAGCGATCGTGGTCAGATTACTATTGATGTGCAGGGCGCAACGCTTGCCTTGGCAGCCCCCCGTGACGTGCTAGTCAACCGTTTAGGTGTAAATCGCGTCACGCTAAGCCAGCAGCAAGCATCGCCACCTGTTGCCCGGATTACTCTCAACGTCGATCAAGCCAGCCCCGATTGGCAAGCCAGCACCAGCAGCGTAGGTGGGTTAGTGTTGCTTCCCACCAGTAAAGTGGCGTCGAGTGGTGAAGGCAATACGACCCCTGCTCCCGTGCTTCGCCCAGGGGCACTGGCTACGATCGAATCGATTGCGTTGGAAAACAACGATTCTCAGCTTGTGGTTCGTGCTAGCCAGCCGTTGAAGTACACCACAGGATGGGATCGTACCACTGGTGCGTATCGCGTCACAATCAACTCTGCTCAGCTAGCCAAGAACGTTAAGGGGCCTCAACTTGAAGCCTCCAGTCCGGTACTCAAGTTGCGACTGCGACAAGAAACGGCCAACACGGCTGTGATTTTGGTGACGCCAGCTTCAGGTGTGCTCATTAGCGATCTGAATCAACCGAGCCAGCAATCGTTAGCACTGCAACTCCAACGCAGTCGATCGCCCGTTGCTGCTCAGCCCAATCCCTCTGCCAATATTCCTGTACCAGTTGCCCCCCGCACCGATCCAGTGCCGCCACAGCCGAGCTATCCTAACCCTGACCCACCCAGAGCAACGAATGGACGGCCTGTTGTCATTATCGATCCAGGGCATGGTGGCCCTGATCCGGGCGCGATCGGCATTGGTGGCTTGCAAGAAAAAGGTATTGTGCTGGATATTGGGCAGAAAGTTGCGGCCATTCTTGAGCGGCAAGGCGTACAGGCTGTGATTACTCGTCCGGACGATCGCGATCTCGATCTGGAACCACGTGTTCAACTGGCAGAACGGATTAATGCCACTGTGTTTGTCAGTATCCATGCCAATTCTATCAACCTGAGCCGACAAGATATTAGCGGCTTAGAAACCTACTACTATCAAAGCGGACTGAACCTAGCTCGCACCATTCACCAAAGCGTGCTCGAAGGCACGGGCATTCAAGATCGAGGCGTGCGATCGGCTCGCTTCTACGTGCTGCGCAAAACGTCAATGCCGTCCGTGCTAGTAGAAGTGGGCTTTGTCACGGGACGTGATGATGCGGCTAAGCTGTCGGATGCCAACTACCGCACCCAGATGGCAAACGCGATCGCCCGTGGGATCTTGCGGTATCTTGGGCGCAGCTCGTAGCTGGGTAAATGGTAAACTTTGCAAATTGTAAAATCTGTGAGAATTTAAGAGTTCATACAGCAGTTTGCAAGCTAACCAGCCACCGTCCCATCAAGACGGGTAGCGGGTTTAGGGTCTTGGATGGGGTGAATACCCATGAAACTAGCTGTAAGTGTGGCAAGGGTTCGTCAGTAAGAGGAGTGAGGAGTGTCAGGTTATCGCTTTGTTCGCAGCAGCCTTCCAGGTCAAAATGCTGCTCCGATCGGTCTGTTTGATAGTGGTTTGGGTGGATTGACAGTACTGCGCGAACTGTATCGCCAGTTGCCTTACGAATCCGTCATTTACTTTGGCGATACGGCGCGCTTGCCCTACGGCGATCGCACACCGGCCCAAATTTTGCAGTACGTGCGCGAAATCCTCGGTTGGATGGAGCAGCAGGGCACCAAAATGGTCGTCATGGCGTGTAATACCAGTTCTGCCTTGGCGCTAGAGGCGGTGCGCTCTGAGTTCGACCTGCCCATTTTAGGGTTGATTTTGCCTGGAGCCAGAGCCGCTGTGCAACAGGGCCGTCGCATTGGGGTCATTGCCACGCCTGCAACTGCTTCCAGTCAAGCCTACAGCCGCGCCATTGCAGAAATTGATGCGACGACGCAGGTTTGGGAGGTGGGTTGCCCCGAATTTGTACCTCTCATTGAGGGCAATCGGCTGAATGACCCGTATATCGGCGCGATCGCTCAGGTCTACCTGGAGCCTCTCATCGAGCAGCAAGTCGATACTCTAATCTATGGCTGCACCCACTACCCCTACCTGGCACCGATTTTGCGTCAACTTTTGCCCTCGTCGGTGAAGCTGGTAGACCCTGCGGTTTCGGTTGTGGCGGCGGCAGCACAGGAGCTAGATCTCCTGGCGCTTAAAAACCTTCGGCCCCCTGCACCCACTCGCTTTTGCGTGAGCGGTTCGCCTCAAACGTTTAGCCAACTGGCAACGTCCTGGCTTGGCTGCACCCCTGTTGTGGAACAAGTGATTCCTGCCCAAACTGTTCAACCAGCCGCGCTAGAACCCGTTGACTAGAGACGATCGCCCAACCTTAGACACATGGCTCATCTATCGGTTCATCTAAATGGCAGTCAATGAGAGAAAGCATGATCACAACGGTTATGCACATTTGTATGTTTGTCAAATAGGCAATCCTGCTGGCAACCATCTGAATGCATTTGACTAGAAGCAAGCCATTAGCGCAAACGCGACAAACGATTGCGCTGAGCTATCAATAACAACAGATAGACAGCCAGGAGATACACAGCTGCACAAACAGGAATGGCAAGAGACAATTGAGGACTGAACATGGGCAGGTACGGGCGCAGGGTCAGCAAGCAAAGCAGAGAAAAGTCAGAAGCAAAGCAATAGTTTGCGGGTGGCGGCGATCGGAAGCCCCAGCTTGACACTTGGCTCAATAGGCACAGCCACGTTTAAGAGCATCTTGCGAAGACAGGATGCGCCTCTCGAGGTGAACAAACCGACCACGCCACACGCGGCCCTTAACCTCGGTCGATCGCCTAGCCTCAAAGACCATCTGCGGCTTAAGCTCAGCATCTTTCACAAAGTCTTTCGCTAAGAAAGATGAGAAAGATCTACACGGTAAGATGAGGGGGCACACCTACAGTCTGGTTGCCAAAAGCAGCACCAGAGGGTCAGATACCTGAAGAGCGATACCGCAGAGCTTAATTTTTAAAATGCTTCTAGCCCAAGGCTAACACGATGTTAGACGCTCTGTCCAAAAGTTTTTAGCCCTGTGCAAGCACCCCTCGTTTTGCCTTTGAGCGCCGACAAAAATCCGACGAAAATGTATAAAAAGGAAGTTTTATGTTCTATAGATAGGTGGCTTAGCTTAAGATAGATGGAGAATAATTAAAGTTTCGTAACCTTATATCGTCTGAGTCGGATATTCATGACTTCAGCTACTTCCCTTTTTTCTCCGGTTGAAACAGATTTGCAGGTGCTGACGGAGAACCTCAAGAACCTCATCGGGGCACGCCATCCAGTTCTGTACGCTGCCGCAGAACACCTCTTTGGAGCCAAGGGAAAGCGAGTTAGACCCGCGATCGTCTTCCTGGTTTCAAGAGCGACCATGCTCGATCAAGAGATCACACTGCGCCACCGCAGACTGGCCGAAATCACCGAAATGATTCACACGGCGAGCCTTGTGCATGATGATGTGGTGGATGAATCTGAACTGCGTAGAGGCGTACCTACGGTACATAGCAGCTTTGGCAACCGCATCGCGGTTCTGGCTGGAGACTTTTTGTTTGCCCAATCATCTTGGTATCTCGCAAACCTGGACAATCTGGAAGTGGTGAAGCTGCTTTCCCAGGTCATTATGGATCTGGCAGAAGGTGAAATCCAACAGGGGCTGAATCGGTTTTCAACCAGTCTTTCGATCGACGAATATCTCGAAAAAAGCTATTATAAAACTGCCAGTTTGCTTGCGAATAGTGCCAAAGCCGCCGCCACCTTAAGCGAGACTTCTACCGCGTTAGCCGATGACCTGTTTCAATACGGTCGCCACATTGGCTTAGCCTTTCAAATTATTGACGACATCCTCGACTTTACAGGCTCGACTGAAGCACTGGGTAAACCCGCTGGCTCGGACTTGAAGAGTGGTAATCTCACGGCACCCGTTCTTTATGCGCTAGAAGAAAAGCCCTATCTAGAAGTGCTGATTGAGCGCGAATTTGCCCAACCAGGTGATTTAGAGCAGGCATTGACGCTGGTACGCGATAGCAAAGGCATTCAGCGATCGCGCGACCTGGCAATGCATCATACCCGCACCGCGATCGAGCACCTTGCCGACTTGCCTCCCTCAGAGTCGCGTCAGGTGCTGGTCAAACTGGCAGATTACGTTCTCAGCCGCCTTTACTAAGGCAGAGGGTAGAAGTTCAGAGAGCGAGAAAGAAAGCGTTCAAGCTTCGACGTGTACTTCATTGAGCGGCAAACAGGCTGCAAGCCTGGTTTTCCCTACAGACAAGCTCCCGTAAGGAGATCATATGCCTCTATGCGTGTAAAGTTTACATAATGCCTTGAATCGTAAGCTGATAGGTCATGGCTGCCTTAGCACCGTTTGCCTGCTTAAATGAGCCAGTAATGGGTGATGCATAGCGAGATAGCGGACTGGCTACCAGCGCCATATGTCGATCAGCAACCGCTAAGCCATTGGTTGGATCATACCCACGCCAACCACCACCGGGTAAATAGACTTCAGCCCACGCGTGAAGGTGACGATCGTCGCTATCAGGATCTCCCTCCTGATACCCGCTCACAAAGCGAGCCGCCAAACCGATCGCCCGACAGGTTTCCACAAATAGCACCGCAAAATCGCGGCAGGTGCCCGATCGCATTGTCCACGTTACCCCTGCTGGGAGCGGATCACCCGTGTCACGAATCATGTACTGACAGCCAGCGTAAATACGTTGATTCAGTTCGCTTAAAAAGTTAAGTGTATTGCCATCTACGGCGTGCCCAATCTCTTGTGCCAGTTGAAGCGCGATCGGGTCAATGCCCGTTTGATAAAGCACCTGTTGACCGCCCAGGTAGGGCTGTAGCTGCGAAAGCAAGGACGAAGGGTAGTCGATCGGCAAGCGCGTTGCCCAGGTTTCTAATAAGTAATCAAATGGGTTCGTGCGATGGGTTTCCACTGATGACAGCACTTGGACTGTCAGCGTTTGTGTTTCCTCAGGCTTAAACCGCAATGTTGTTAAGGTATTACCATCCAAATCAGACACGATCGATTCTTGGAATGGCGAAGGGGTCACATTAAGAGAACACGATCGCAATGTCTGCCAGCTATCACTACGAGGGCGTAACCGCACCACATGAGGCAACAAACTCACGGGCTGACTGTAGCTGTAGCAGGTCGTGTGGTTGATTTGGTAAAGCACGAAGAGTTGTTGGTTGTTAGAGGGAGGCAGAAGGTAAAAGACAGGAGTTAGAAGCCAGGAGCTAGAAGCCAGAGAGTAAGAGTAAGAAGCATAAGCTGACGGCTGACGGCTCGCTGATAGCTGTCTTAACTCAATGCTTTCTTTCCCCTCACTCCTCACTTCTCACCCTACTGGTTGAAGCGCTACGAAGGTTTCAAAAATCTTCTTACCCACGTCGTTCATGCGAAGCTGCAAGTCATCTAGCGTTTCGTGCAGGCCAGCTTCGATGATATCATCGATCGTCAGGTAGTCGAGGTCAGAGCGGAGCCGTCCCAACGTGCGTTCGACAGGGGTCTGCCAAGTGCCAACGGGCGTACCCGTAATCTGATGGAGCGATCGCTCTGCTTGCAAAATGCAAAAGCGCACCGATCGGGGAAAGTCTCGTTCTAGCACCAAGAATTCGGCAACCGAATTAGGTGAAATGCGATGGATGCCTTGTTTGCGGTACATCTCGTAAGCACTGGCCGACTTGAGCAATGCCATCCATTGAAGTTCATCCAGCGTGCTGCCCACATCTTTCACTGACGGCAGCAGGATGAAGTATTTCACGTCTAAAATCCGCGCCGTTTTGTCTGCCCGTTCTAAAAATCTACCAATTTGCCCAAAGTGCCAACCTTCGTTATGCGTCATGGTGGCATTCATCACGCCAATAAACTGATGGCTTGACAGCTTCACTTCTTCAAAAAAGCGGAGGATAGCCGATAGATCCTGAAGCGATCGCGTCTGCGCCACTTCCGTCACCATCAGATAAAACTCATTCACCTGATGCCACATTTCCGACGAAATGATTTCGCGTACCGATCGCGCATTCTCCCGTGCAATGCGAAGGCAGGAGACGATCGAGTTGGGATAATCCGGATCAAAGGTGAGAAACTGAATGACCTTTTCGGCGGTGGCTTCCCCATAGCGCTCCTGAAACAGCGGCAAATCGCCCGTTGTTAAAATCAGCGGTTCCCACTGTTGCGTCGTCCCCGCAGGCGAATCGAGCAGCAAGTTCAAGTTCACTTCCACAAAACGAGCCACATTCTCAGCACGTTCAACATAGCGATTGAGCCAGTAAATTGAATCAGCAACACGACTTAGCATGGCAAAAAGGATGTGTAGGACTCCAGCAAAACGAACCGATCAGAGCAGTTACTTAATTTGCTCAGCTCCTTAACCGAACAAGCAGTAAAATGAACCAGATGTTTAGTGCTGTTTGAGCAGTGCCAAGAATCGCACGCTCGATGAGCAGAAAATTTTGAATTCTTTCTCCGCTAGTTGCACCTAGCCACAGGAATGAACCATCCTCAATTGCCTTTAATATTGGACTCGTCAAACTAGGAACGAGCAAAGCGCTAGCAATAAAAAAGCCTAGCCACACAAGAATAAACAGCTCTTTCGAGTAAAAGTAGCCCCACAGAAGCGTTGCCACTGTTGCAAGCGGCAGAAGAACCAGGTAAGCGCTGAGAAAAGTGCTTATTTGCATACAACCCACGTATCTTTGCTGCCGCCACCCTGAGATGAATTCACCACCAGCGACCCTTTGCGAAGGGCAACACGCGTCAACCCACCGGGGCTAACGTAGACTTTCTTGCCATAAAGAATATACGGACGTAAATCGACATGGCGACCTTCAATGGTGTCATCAATGAGTGTGGGAACCCTGGACAGAGACAGAGTTGGTTGGGCAATGTAGTTGCGCGGGGAGGCTTTGATTCGTCCGGCAAAGTCGTCCCGCTCTTGTAAGGTTGCGGTGGGGCCAATCAACATCCCATAGCCACCCGATTCATCTGCGGCTTTGACGACCAGGGTATCTAAATTTGCCAATACGTGCTGCTGTTGCTGCTGTTCCCAACATAAGTATGTGGGAACATTCGCTAAAATTGGCTCCTCACCAAGGTAATAGCGGATCATCGCTGGTACATAAGAGTAGATGACCTTATCGTCGGCAATGCCTGTGCCAAGCGCATTTGCCAGCGCTACCTTGCCAGAGCGGTAAACATCCATCAGTCCGGGAATACCCAGCAGCGAATCAGGGCGGAAGGCTTTGGGATCAATAAAAATGTCGTCTATACGCCGATAAACAACATCCACTCGCTTAAGACCTTTGGTGGTGCGCATTTGCAGGTAACCATCTGCCACGACTAAATCGCGCCCTTCGACCAATTCTACGCCCATCTGCTGCGCTAAGAAGGAGTGCTCGAAATAGGCAGAATTGTAAATGCCAGGGGTTAGCACCGCGACCGTTGGATCGATCAGGTGCGGAGGGGCAAGGTTGAGCAGGGTTTCTAACAGGTGGCTGGGATATTCTTCCACAGGTTGAATTTGCATCGTGTTGAAAACTAGGGGAAAGGTGCTTTTCATGACGCGGCGGTTTTCGAGCACGTAAGACACGCCAGACGGACAGCGCAAGTTATCTTCTAGAACGAACCATTGCCCGCTGCGATCGCGCACCAAATCGGTCCCCGTAATATGGCACCAGATGCCACCCGGAGGCTTCAGCCCCATGCACGGCTTTAGGAAGCCACTGGCAGAGTAAACAATCTCAGACGGAATCACGTTGTCGCGCAGAATCTTCTGCTCATTGTAAATATCTGCTAAAAACAGGTTGAGCGCGTAGATTCGTTGTTCCAAACCTTTTTCCAGCGTTGCCCAATCATTTGCCGAAACAATACGGGGAATAATATCAAACGGAATGATGCGTTCTGTGCCCTGGTTGTCGCTGTAAACGTTAAAGGTCACACCCATTTTAAAGAGGGCGATCTGCGCCGCTTGTTGTCGCCGCTGCACTTCTTCAGACGACAGAGAATTGATGCGATCGATCAGCGGCATCGCCTCTGTACGCGGCTCACCTTTCGCCATAAACAGTTCATCGTAAAAGTTCTCTGGTTCGTAGTCGTTGAATTGCACAGCGCTTGATCCAATGCATACCCCCTCATGAATACGGGTGAGGGCCACTGCAAACAGTAGCCTCCGATACATTTCCTTGGTTCGCGCAGTTGTTTGTAGGCAGAGCCAGCTTCTCACCTAGAAGCACAAAAAGTCTGTAAGTCTTGATGTCAGCGCTTAACACAAGCATGCCATCCCTAGCTTCAGAAGACAGTCAAGCAAGAATGCCAGGTTTGCGTTCGGAAAACTGCTGACCCACGACGAAGACATAAACGAGAGTATTAGCGCCAATCTTAGAAATTCGTCCTGATGGATTGACAAATCGTCCGTAACAGGTAAGAGGAACCTAACACGAACTAAATTTATGGGCTTTCATCCGACTGCATTGTTACCAGGCTTGCTGCTCGTGCTTCTCATCTCGGACTTGCGTGATGCTAAGGCGATCGCAAATCAAGCACTCCGCTCTTTGGATCAATCCGCGCCGACGACTCAGCTAGCAGATGCAACCGTGCAAACCTTTCACCGTGGTAGTGGCCGTCGTCAACTCTTTCGGGAATTTACGCTGCTTGGGGCGTAACTGCTGCTAGTTTATGCTATTCAGCGTCTCAGTGTGTAAAAGCGTCTGCTTTCCTGGGGTGCCTTGTTAGTGATTAATCACGCCAGAACACCAGCTGTTTACCTGATTCATCGTCTCGTTGCCCAGTTAGATCCGCGATGTGATCAAGCCCATTGTGTGATCAGAATCGTTGCGCTTACCATGTGTTGGCTGCATGCTGAATGCTAGATGAATGACGTTACCCGTTCTTGAGCGTTGGCGTCACTTTCCTACTGCTTACATAGCAAGCAGTTGAGAGCAGTATATCGTGGTACCCAGCATCGACCTCTTTAAATAAACGAGCTTGAGTGTCTTTGTTACGGTGCGATCGTTCCTGGAGTAATCTGTTACAAAGTAAGCCGCACTTTTACTGAAAAATCTTTGTCTACATAATCTTGCGTTAGAAGGGGACAAAGCTACAGAAAGTAAACTCTAGGGGCACTAATTCATCAGTTTAAAGCTTGAATTGTTGGGGAATACTAGGATAATAGACAACTAAGGGTTTGAAATGAGCCGTTTAACGAGCACAGTGGCAAAATAGTCTAGCTTAAGCGCTATTGCTCTGTACGTTGTGGCGATTGCCGCGAGCAAGATGTAACAAGACGATGCTTATAGCATCATTGACGCGTCCGTAGTGGTTCCAGTGGATTAGTTTGGCTGACATGATTAAAGACCTCGATCTGATCAAACGTCTCGGTCCTAGTGCCATGGATCAGATCCTGCTCTACTTGGCGTTTAGTGCCATGCGAACCAGTGGGCATCGGCACGGAGCGTTTTTAGATGCAGCGGCGACGGCTGCCAAATGTGCGATCTACATGACCTACCTGGAGCAAGATCAAAACCTCCGGATGACGGGGCACTTACATCACATTGAACCCAAGCGTGTAAAAGCGATCGTCGAAGAGGTCAGACAAGCGCTGACAGAAGGCAAACTGCTCAAGATGCTAGGTTCACAGGAACCGCGCTATTTAATTCAGTTTCCTTACGTTTGGTTGGAACAGTATCCCTGGGAAGCGGGGCGATCGCGTATCGCGGGTACCAGCCTTACCTCAGACGAAAAGCGCCAAATTGAGCAAAAGCTACCGTCTGACAAACTGCCCGATGCACAGTTAATCAACTCCTTCCAGTTCTTAGATCTCATTGAGTTTCTCCACGCTCGCTCTCAAGAGTATTTGCCGGAAGACCAGCAGATGTTGCTCAGTGAGGCTCTGGCCGAACACATCAAGCGGCGGTTACTCTATTCTGGCACTGTCACCCGACTCGACTCTCCTTGGGGCATGCCCTTCTACGCGCTCACACGAGCCTCCTATTCCCCTGCGGATGAAGAAGAGCGCACCTTTTTAATGGTAGAAGACACCGCCCGGTATTTCCGCCTTATGAACGCCTGGGCAAAGCGTCAGTCGAAGGCTATGCGTGCCCTTGAAGAATTAGATATCCCGGCTGATCGCGTTGATGAAGCGCTAAGTGAGCTAGATCACGTCATTCGACAATGGGCCGATAAGTACCACCAGATCGGTGGCGAACCGTTTGTGATGCAAATGGCGATCGGGCCGAGAGAGGAGGAATAGGGAGGCAGAGGGGGTAGAGGAAGCAGAGGAAGCAGGGGAGAAGGCTGTAGCTTGCTTCCCGGAGGGTAAGCTAAAGTATAAAGGCTAAAAAGCTGAGCGCTGGTAGCTTTCTTAACTCAGAACTCAAAACTTTTCTGCTTCCTCCGCTCTCCTAGCTTCCCCTGCTCCCCTAGCCGCCTCCTGCCCTCAACCTAACCCCCAACCCTGGCTTCTCACCCGGCAGCACACGCCCATTCTGGAAGCTAGCACCCGTAAAGGGATCATCCAGCAGATTTAAATGACTATCGAGATCCAGGTGATCAGCGAGGGGTGACAGTTGGCTAAAAGCGGTGTTGAGTAAGGCGCTATCAGAGTAGCAGCCAAACATCACCTTTAAACCACAGGCGCGGGCGGTGTGAATCATGCGCCACGCTTCGGTGATACCGCCTGCTTTCATGAGTTTGATATTGATCCCGTGGACACGATCAACCAGTGGCAAAATGTCATAACTGGTGAAGCAGCTTTCATCCACAAAAATAGGCAGTGGCGATTCTCGGTAGAGTGCAGGCAGATCTCCTTCCTGCCCTTTTGCCAAGGGTTGTTCGATGTAGGTGATGCCTCGATCTGCCAACCAGTGCGACATTTTCAACGCTTGCTCTACGTGCCAGCCACCATTCGCATCAACACTAATCTGGGTGATGTGAGGAGCAGCACTTTGTACCGCTAACACCATTGCCTGGTCTGCCTCAATCCCTTCTGGGCTACCAAGCTTGAGCTTCAATGCCTGGAGCGTTGGCACCTGCCCCAGCCAATCTCGCACACGCTGCTGAGCGATAGCGGGTGGGTTGATCCCAATAGTCATGGACGTTGGGACGATGCGATCGCGGTCTAAGCCCCACAGTTGCCACAGCGGTAGGTTTGCTTGCTTTCCAGCCCAGTCGTGTAATGCGATGTCTAAAGCTGCACGCGCAGCAGACGGCAACCGGGCTTCTAGCATCAGTCGTTCGATGCGTTGGCGCTCTAGAGGATTGAGCGCTTTTAAGAGGGGCGCAATTTTTTGCAGCGATCGCGCGATCATGTCCGTTGTCTGCGGTTGCTCCCCGATCGAAAAGGGCGAAGCTTCTCCCCAACCCTCGGTGCCCTCATGCTCGATCGCCACACAAACATTAGTCGTCTGTGCCGTTGTGCCACGGCTGATGGTGAGAGGACAGCGCTTGTGAACGGTAAAAAGCTGGATGCGGAGCTGCATGGGAAGAAGGGGGGGAGGAGGGAGAAAGTTTTGAGTTAAGAGTTTTGAGTTAGGAGTTAATTGAGCAGTCAGTGGTGAGCGGTCAGCCGTTTATCCTTTAGCGTTGAGCGTTGAGCCTTCTCCCCTTGCTTCCTCTGCGCCCCCTGCGCTCCCTTACACCCTACCCCACGCACCCTCGCCAGCCAAACAAGCCCATTGAGGGATTTGTGGAACTTTCGTGATTCGCTTTAATTCAATTTAGAAAGGTAAATCGTTATCTGAATGATAGCAAGGTAAGCATGTTGAGCCATTTCATGCGATCGACACTCACTCGTTTCATGCGATCGCCCCATCGCTGGTTAATCACACTCTTCGCAAGTCTCCTAGTGCCGATGGTATTCTGGGCGGTTACACCGGTGCTTTCACGCGCTGAGCCGTCGCAAGCTAAAGTTTTTGAGCAAATTTGGCAGACGGTCAACGACAATTTTTACGACCCAAAGTTCAACGGCGTTGACTGGAAGGCGATGCGGCAGAAGTATTCACCTCTGGCGGCTCAGACACGATCGCCGGAAGCATTGACTGTGGTCGTGAATCAGATGCTTGCAGAGCTAAAAGCTTCCCATACCCACTACTACACCGCAGCGGAGCCAGAATACTACCAGCTTGCAGGTGTTTTTTGGCGACGCGGCATTCAGCGTCAACTTAAACCCTTCTTACCGAATGGCAAGCTGGAGTATGTGGGCATTGGTGCCTACACGCGTGAGGTGGATGGTAAAACGTTTGTACGTGCGGTGCTGGATGGTTCGCCTGCTGCCAACGGTGGTCTTAAGGTCGGGGATCAGCTTCTAGCGGTCAATGAAAAGCCGTTTCAACCCATTCAATCGTTCGCTGAAAAGGCCGATCGCCCCGTTGAGATCCAGATTCAGCGCATGCCCAACACGGCTCCCCAAGCGATCGCCGTTACGCCCAAGCGTCTCGACCCCACGACGATGTTTCTGGATGCGATGAAGGCCAGTGTCCAAGTCATCGATCGCAGCGGTAAAAAAGTTGGCTACATTCACGTCTGGTCGTATGCCGATGATGCCTATCAGCGACAGCTTGAGCAAGAATTGGGCGATCGTCTCAGCCAAGTGGATGGTCTGGTTTGGGATTTGCGGGATGGCTGGGGAGGTGCCGAACCCAGTTACCTGAATCCGTTTACTGCACCCGCGCTGAATGTGACGTTTACTAACCGCAACGGCACCAAAGGCCAGTTTGACTTGCCTTGGAAAAAGCCAGTTGTGATGCTGGTCAATCAGGGATCGCGTAGCGGTAAAGAAATTCTTGCTTATGGCTTTCGGCAGTTTCGGGTCGGCAAAATTGTGGGCAGCACAACGGCTGGGGCCGTGCTAGCTGGACGCGCCTACATCATGCAGGACGGCAGCCTGCTCTATCTCGCTGTTGCCGATGTATCGGTTGATGGACAGCGCATCGAAGGCAAAGGCGTTGCCCCAGATATTGATGTGCCGTTTGCCGTGCCTTATGCCCAAGGACGTGATCCGCAGAAGGACGGGGCGATCGCAGCAGTGCTAGAGGCGATCAAGAAGCCTGCAAAGGGGTGAGGAGTGAGGGAAAGCATAAGCCGTGAACGTTTTTTGAGTTTAACTTCTGCGTCTCTGCGTCTCTGCGGTTGCCTTCTACTTCAACTGTCCAGAAAACCATCCACGATCGCTCCCATCGCATTTGTAGAAAGTCAGTATCAGCTTGTGCATCACGATTTAAGTTCCAAGTCATCAGTTGCTTTCACATATTAAATAGAGATGAAGAAACAATTACTCGTATTCGGTGTTGGAATTGGATTCGCCTTGAGTGTGGAATCGGTTGCGGGAGCCGTTCAGCCTGCGCCGATCGAGGGCAGCGCCAAAGTGCAGTGGTCTCAGGTCATTAACGATCCCTTTGATGGAGTCGTCGTGTATGACAAAAACTTTAGCCCTTCTGATCATGGGTTTGTTTTCGTCACAAGCTGGTCAAAAGGTGGCATTCGCGCCACTTATACCTGGTACGACTCAGACATTATTGGCTATAACACGGTTTGGCGTAGCCGCTGGATTAAAAAGAAGGGCAAAAAGATTGAAGAACGCTACTCTGAGCAGGAGCCAATTTATCGCTATACCCGCTTTGACGATACACCTAAAGCGATTTTGTTTGCCGTTAATGGTCAGCTTTACACTTACGAAGACGGCGCGATCGCCCCTGAGTTAGCATCGACTCTTGCAAACGCACCCATTGGCAATATGAGAATTCGACTAGTGTGGGAGAATGGCAAAACGAAAGACATCGAAATCGGCAAAGGCACGGTTGAAGCATGGAGAACCGTGTTTAAAGAAAAGACTTGATGGCACGCGTCCCTTCACAGGCTGAGAGGCAACCATGACAACGCTGCTCATTCAAACAGACAATACGCCACTGACAGTAAATTTGCCTGCGATCGCCTCTATGACCCAGGCGCAGTTCTACGAATTTTGTTTAGCCAATCGTGACTTACGCATTGAACGCACTGCCAGCGGAGATGTGATCATCATGCCACCCGCGTTTGCCGATACCGGGAATCGTAACTTTAACATTGCTCAGCAACTAGCTAACTGGGCTGACCAGGATGGCACCGGCATAGGTTTCGACTCTAGCGCCGGGTTCACCCTTCTTAACGGAGCAACCCGCTCTCCTGATGCTTCCTGGGTCAGGTTGGAGCGTTGGCAAGCGTTAACAGAAGAAGAAAAAGCCTCCTTCGCGCCCATTTGTCCTGACTTTGTAATTGAGCTACGTTCTTCCAGCGATACGCTGACCAGTCTGCAAGACAAGCTGAAGGAATATCTTGCGAATGGAGCTTTACTGGGATTTCTGATCGATCGCAAAAATCGCACGGTGCATCTCTATCGCCCCAATCAGGAACCACTCATCTTAGACAATCCTGATACCGTAAGTGGTGATCCAGAGTTGCCAGGGTTTGTCTTACAAATGGCGAAGATTTGGTGATCGGTGAATGTTCAGGATGTTTGTCTGTAATATCCCTGAGTCAACCTGTCAAACTCACATGGCCTTCATGTTAAGAGCAATCGCCAAAACCACAGCCTAGAATCGAGACAACTTGTTGGGTTGCACTATTTCTAGGCGGTGAAAAATGCAGGAACGTTTGAGTCTCCTCCTGAAGTTAACAGCATTTTTCGTCTTCCAATTTTGGCTAATGATCGTTAACCACTACAGTCTGCGAGGCAGTCTTTTGGGGTTGCCTGCTACCGCTGTTGTGGGTAGTAGCGCGATCGCTCTGCTAGCCTTCTTAATCGTCAAAGTCAGGCAGCCAACTGCACTTGCCCCCATTGCAATCTTTTCTCCTTTAGGCGCTCGGTTTGCCCTTGTATTCTTACTAATGTGGAGCGGGGCACTGGTGGTCATACCAGTAGGCGTATTGTTGTTCTGCTTGCAGCTTGTCGTCATAATTATTCTCTTAGTCTTAGTCTTCTCGATCGGCAGACCTCTCAGCCCTACAATTGGGAGTATAGACTCAGCCCAACTTAGTTTAGGTGTTCAGAGCCTATTAGGTATTGTTTTCTTGTGTATTGCTATCGTCTTTTTCTTTAACGTAGTTGCATCTCTAGTCAGGCAGGCAGCACTATCTAAGGCCGCTGAACGAGTTGTTTATACGCTGCAAGCGATCGGCTTAGTACTCGTACTTGCCTTACTTTTGGGTAAACTCCAAGACTTCCACTTTGGTAGCCGCTTGCTTTGTTCTAAAGCCTATCTATCTCCCAGTGGTCAGCGAGCGATTGTGGTTGAAGACTATAAATACTTTGGTGACGACGCTTATTACAGCCATGCTTACCTTGATGGATTAATTTTTAGAAAAGACTTGGGCGATTTTCCTAACGGTTTTGTCTGTAGGCAACAACAACTTACGTTCAACTGGAGTGCTGACGAATGGCATGTTGATTGGGGGAAGCTACTCCCCTAGAAACCTTGACAATTTTGAATCGCTCAATATCCAATTTTCACTTGTTTAGATTCATCCCACACTCATTGTTTACAGATGGTTGGAGAGTTCAATCAAATTGCCGTCTGGATCGCGGAAGTAAATGGAGCGCAGAGAGCCGATCGCGCCCGTTCTTTTCATCGGTTCTCCCAGCAGTTCTACACCGCAAGATTCAAGATGCGCGATCGCGTCCTTTAAAGGCACTGTTGTGATGAAACAGAGATCCGCTGATCCGGGTGTGGGATGAAGCGCCTTGGGTTCAAATTCGTTGCCTGCTTCGTGGAGGTTGATCTTCTGTTGACCAAACTGTAGCGCTTTGCGATCGTTCCCAAACGTAACCACTTCTAGCCCCAGCGTACGGCTATAAAAGTCGCAGGTTGCCTGAATGTTGCGAACGGTGAGAACAAGGTGATCCAGGCGATCGATATACATCGGACTGCCTAACTCCAATTCCACATCAACGGATTGTCATCAAAAGAATCAGTGACGGTGCGCCCAATTCGATCGATTTCTGCCAGATCTGCGTCACTAAGCTTGAGTTCGCCTGCTTTGGCATTCTCAACGGCTTGCTCGGCGTTACGAACCCCGACGATCGCATTTGCTTGAGGCTGGGCGACGAGCCATGCCAGTGCGAGATTACCGAGGCTAGTTTGATAACGATCGGCGATCGGGCGTAGTTTTTCTAACGCAGTTTGCGCCTTCTGGTAGGTTTCACCCTGAAACAGCTTGTTTTTCGCGCGATTGTCTTCGGGTGGAAAGGTATGGTCAGGGCCAAATTTGCCTGTCAGCAGCCCTTGTGCTAGAGATGAGTAAGCAATGATGGAAACTTTCTGCTCGACACAGTAGGGCACGGCATCTTTTTCGACGTAACGCCAGAACAATGAATAGGGCGGTTGCAAGCTATCGATACGCCCGTACTGTGCAGCTTCTTCTAATTGCTTCTGGGAGAAGTTAGACACGCCGATCGCCCGAATTTTGCCCTGCTGTTTCAAATCATTGAGTGCCCGCATCGTTTCTTCAATCGGCACGACTTCGCTGTTAAAGGAGCCAGAGGGCCAATGGATCTGATAGAGATCGATGCGATCGGTCTTCAGGTTTTGAAGCGATCCCTCACAAGCAGCGATCACCTGATCGTATTTCAGATGGTTAGCAAAGACCTTCGTCGCATAAACAACCTGATCGCGTACATCAGACAGTGCTTCGGCAACGACCCGTTCGGAATGTCCACTGCCATAAACCTCTGCCGTGTCTACTGTCGTGATCCCGGCATCAAAGGCGGCACGAATGGCTTTAATTGTTTCGGCATCCTCAACGCCAACCCACTGACTTTTGCCTGCCTGCCAGGTGCCTGTAATGATAGGCGTGATGTGAATGCCTGACGTACCGAGTTCTCGTTTTTCCATATCTGTCTCTAGTCTATGGGTCACGCCTACTGTAACGCTGGCTCTGTGTCTCGTGCATCGTTCGAGAGGTTTAGCTATTAGCGGTTAGCAGTCAGCGGTTGGGCCTCTTATTCATACGGAACCCGTTTCATAAAGAAGCACTATTTTGATGTACGGGCGAAGCATTCGGATACACTTCCTGCAACTGGAGTACAATGCTTTTGCCAAATGCTTCGCCCCTACCGATCCCGCTACTCTACAGAAAGATTTGGTATCAGTAGAGGCTGATGGTTGATAGCTAGAGATTTAACGCTAACTGAAGTTGTGATTTTGCACGGCTTTCGGGTAACGGTGTAGGAGTTGCACTGACGGCTGAACAGTAGCGGGCAAAGGTGCAGCGATCGCACTGGCTGCTTGGGGTTGGTTCCCATCCCTGGTCGTAGCGCAACCGCACGGCCAGATCGCTTACCATCGTCTCCACGCGCTGTTTGTGAGCAGGCGTGGCTTCAAAGCGAATTTTTTCACCTGTGCGAAGAAAGAGCAGGCTCAGGTATTTTAAGCTCTGCTGATAAGTCTGCTCTAAAGCCAGGTAATACAGCCCGATTTGCACATCCATTTCGGTGGCATCGGGAAACTTGACCTCACGGCTCGATTTGTAGTCAATCAGCTCTAAACCGTCTGAGAGAAAATCGAGGCGATCGTACCGTCCAGTAATCAAAAACTCCAGATTCTCAACTTGCAAAAAGCCTTGAATTCTACCTTCCACCGCCAGTGGTTGCGTTAATGCAACCTGACTGGCGATGAAGCGGTAGTAGTAATTTTCCAGAATCTCAAAGCCTTCTAAAACCTGATTGGCGCTTAATTCTGTGGAATGCTGTCGCCAGCAGTGATGCACCCAACGCAAATCAGGTAGCGGCTGTTCGTAGTGCCAGTCTCGGTGGCATTGAGCAAGCGCCTGATGGAGTGCAATCCCCAAAGAGGCCGACCCAAAAAACTCATTCGTCGTTAGCTTTCGCTCATAGCGAAGGTAGTAGGCATAGGGGCAGCGGTTATACGCCTGAAGCTTCGTCGCTGAAATTTGGTAAGCCATACTGTTCGATTTTGAATGAGAAGCTTTACGAGGAGATGCAATCCGTTATCTACAGGGGGCATGACTAGTTTTGGGTTGTTGGTTGTTAGAATGCTTGCCTCTAACCCTCAATCCCTAATCCCTATCTCCTAATTGTTCTGCCCGATCGGACGTTTGAACAACGCATCCAGGTAAATCCGCGACGCTTGACGCTGGTTTTGTTTTTCGGGGAAGGCATCAGTACTGCGATTTTGCAGCAGGAACAGAGACAGGGCTGCCGCAAACACCCGGTCTTGATCCCAATCGGGGCGAATTTCGAGATAGTGCTTTAGCGAATCATGTAGAACTTCGGGAACTTCAACTAACAAGCTAACGGTGCTATTCATAGAATTTTGGGTTCTCCCTTGCATGGGCAGGGTGAATGGGTGTACATCTGTCGGCTAGCGGTTTAAGCAGCCAAACGCAGCGCAAAGCCAGACCTTGCTGGTGCCAACTCCTCTCTCAAATAAAGACAGGATGGATGTTTGCCAGCGATCGGTTCAGTGCGCTTTCAAGCAGGTCGTCACATTGTGCAGTCGCCTTCCCCATCTTGTCAATGCTGCGAAATGTTACACGCAACTTTAGATGATCAAAAGATTTACGAGAGAATCGGGATTTGAAGGACTTTTTTGTTACATAAAGTTATGAAGTTCATGCGCTTCTGGCTCATTGATCCCGATCGTCCCCAGTTGGTCGATCGCGGCGGCAAAGCCCGATTGTTGCGTGAAGCTTGTGGAAAACAAACGTAAACCTGTGGAGAACCTGTGGAGAAGGTGTGGAGAAGACGCAAAATTTTTGTGGAAACAGTGTGGATTGCGTGGGGAAAAGCGACCGCAATGATAAGAATTGCAAAAGTGATAAACGTCATGATTTTTCAAAAATTTTGCGTGTGATCCCCAGAGGTATGACCGCAGAGACGCAGCGATCGCTGAGAAACTCTCTGCGACCTTTGCGTCTTTGTAGTTTGATAAGCAACTTACTGCTTCGGATGCGATCGGAAGTAGGTTTTGTAGATTTCTTTCGCGATCGGTACGGCTGATACTGCTCCAAAGCCGCCGTTCTCCACTACTACCGCAACGGCAATGCTTGGGTTACTCGCTGGCCCAAAGCCGACATACAGAGCATTATCTGGTTGCCCTGGCACTTCTGCTGTTCCGGTTTTACCACCTGTGAGTGGAATGGAACCATCATTCAATTGGCTGGCCGTGCCTTGTTGCACCACCGCGATGAGTCCTGCTTTAATAATGGCGATCGTGCCAGGGTCTAAACCTGTCGTTACAGGTTGCATGGCTGGTGTGTTGGTTTCTGACAGCAAGAGATGAGGCTTGACGCGTTTGCCACCGTTGACGATCGATGACACCATGACGGCCATTTCTAGCGGAGTGACCTGCACCAACCCTTGTCCGATCGACATGCTGACGGTATCGCCCCCGTACCAGGGTTCCTTGAAAAGCTTCTCCTTTTCCGCAGGGGTTGGTACCAGGCCGTGAGTCCCGCCTTCAAGCCCCATATTATCGGTCGTACCGATCCCCAGTCGTTTGGCCCACTTCGCGATCGCTTCTGGGCCTGCTGCCAAACCCACTTGGTAAAAGAACGTGTTACTGCTATAAGCAAACGCCTCCCGAAACCCAATCACGCCGTAGCCTCCGCCATGTTCGTGAAACAGGTGTCCACCTAGATTGAGTGCTGCAAAGGTTGCCAGGGTTGAATCGGGCGAAAACTTGCCAGACTGTATGCCAGCCGCTGCCGTTACGACCTTAAACGTGCTTCCAGGTGGGTACCCTTGCAGCGCCCGGTTTAGAAAAGGCTGATTGCGGCTTTGTAGCTGTTTCCAATCGGTTGGTGAAATGCGGCGAGTAAACAGGTTGGGATCGAAGGTTGGCCCGCTGGCGAGGGCTAGTACTTCACCCGTTTTCACATCCAATACCACGACGGCTCCACGACGCTTCGCCAATGCTTTCTCAGCCGTTTTTTGCAACGCTAAATCAAGCGTCAACTGCATGGACGTGCCTGCTTTGGCTGGCTTCATCCCCAGCGCTTTGACCACCTGCCCAGAAGCATCCACTTCCAGCAATTGTCCGCCCCACTTCCCTTGCAAGGTTGTGTTGGCAATGCGTTCAATGCCCATTTGCCCAACGAGCATGCCCATTGGGTAGTCGGGGTTTTTCTTTAAATCGTCCGCTGTTGCCTCACGGATGTAACCCAAAACGTGTGCTGCTAAATCGGCGTTGGGGTAGTCGCGGTTGGACTCGCCGCGAATTTCTAAGCCTGGAAATTGATTGTGTTTTTCTGCCAGTGCCACAAAGGCAGGAAGCGTCAAATCGCGGCTAATCCTCACAGGCATTGGGGCACGGTACCCAACTTGCTCTAGCTTCGTGAGGATCTCTTCACGCGGTACGTTGAGGATTCGGCTTAAGGCAGTCGCCGTTTCTGCCCACTGGGCTTTTGATTCTTCTCTAGGTGAAAGGTAGACCGATCGCGCCAAACGATTAGCTGCCAGTAGTTTGCCGTTGCGATCGAGGATATTGCCTCGATCGGACGGAGACGGCACTAGCGAAATGCGGTTTTTATCCACCAGGTGCCGATTATATTGCCCTTGCACTAACTGGAGTTGGATCAGACGCAACAGGCAACCGCTGATCAATCCCGTGAGGATGAGCAGAAAGATGACCGATCGCTGCGATCGCTGCGTCAGCGCTACATGAATGCGACGGCTTTTTGAATTAACCGAAAGACCACTAGCCATCACTAAAAACGCTCACCGATAGAGGCATACTGATTATGACCTTAAGCTTATTAAATAAACAGACGACTCAATCAATCTGTCACCAGTGGTACCAAGCAATTGTTTGCTCGCATACCCCTGCTTCATTCGCTTACTGACTCAACATACCCGTCACCTTTTTATAAATTTTTTGTGAGTTTTACGATCGCGTTGGAGCCTGCTTGCTTTTCTAGAAACCGGGTGCGATGACGAACGACTAGTACGCCTTATCGGAAATAACCCATCACTGCCCAAACGCAGAACTAACAAAGGTTTTGCCTTCTGCCTTCTTGAGCCATCAGCGGTCAGCCGTCAGCCGTCAGCCGTCAGCGGTCTTCTAACAACCAACAACTAACTTCTCTAGCCTTCTGCCCTTTACGACAGTAGGATGCCCACGACCCTCTCAAAAGCACACGTTGATTAATTCTCGTTCCTAAGTTTTGTTTAAGTAAGGAGGCAACCCTGCCGCTGCCCTGTATATTACTCATGCTCACTCGTCAGACTTGGGATTTGATTGAGTTCTTTCGCTACCGGGGTCAGTTTCTATGGGTATAACGTTTGTTCTAGACGTTGCGATCGGGTTAATTTTTATCTATTTGATTCTGAGCCTGCTTGCATCGGAGCTTCAAGAGCTACTAACAACGCTTTTTCAGTGGCGAGCAAAGCATTTAAGAGACTCGATCGAAGTCTTTCTAGCGGGCGGTAGCAGCACACCAGAAGCAGAAGAAGTTAAGAGTTTGGTTAGTAAACTTTATGACGATCCTCTGCTTAAAAACGTAAATCAAGAATCAAAAGGTTTGATTACTAAGGGCGCTAGAGAAATCACCCGCTGGCTTATTCCTGGCAATAGGAAAGGAGCGTTTGGTTTCAATCAATCTACTGGACCTTCGTATATCGCTTCGGAAACATTTTCAACGTCATTACTAGAACGGTTAGGAATGGCGACTTTAGCTAAAAAGCTAGTCGAAGTCAGGTTAGAAAAGTTTGCGACTAGAATTGTTGGTAGCTTTGCACTGCAAACGGATACAGCATCAGTAAGCGATTGGGAAAAAGGCCGAATTAGGGTTATTGCTGAGAAAGCGAACAAAGATTTGAGCAGTGATCCTAACTTTACAGCGCTGGTAGAAGAATACAATGATATTCTCAATGACTTTAAGGCTGAAGAAACAACGTTAGCGACCAGCGTTGAGCGGATGGGAGAAAGTCTTGATGCTTATATTGCAAACTATCCGCTACCAAATGAATCAACGGGAGCGTCCAACGCGTCTCAAACGGCTACACCTCAAACAACTGAACCCGCAGGATTCCAGCCTGAAAGCTATGCGGCTGAGGGAGGGGCGACTGAAACACCTCAAGCTGAAACACCTCAAGCTGAAGTGCCAGTTGCTGGAGCACCCCCTTCAGCAATGGGTGAAGTTCCCCTCTACTTCCCAAGGCGATTGAGAGCCTTAAAGCTGAGTCTTTTTGGCGAGGGCAATGAACGAGCGATCGTGTCTGGTGGCTTACGTCCAAGCTTGGCTGAAATTGCTCAGTTAGTCGATGAAAGCAGCTCGACGTATCAAGAAGTAGCCCAGTCTTATGAATCGATGCTTGCGAAGGCACAACCACTGGAAGCGCTAATTAATCCAGAACTTGAGCAGCAGCTTTTAGAGTTCTATCCCGAAGCGATCGAGAAAGAGATTGTGCAAGCATATCCAGAGACGGTTGAGGAGCAGTTTTTGGCGATCGCGCCAGACACGTTTAAGACAGTTGAAAAACAGTTAACCGATCGCAGGCGCAAAATCTATCGTGCCAAGCTGAATTCACAAGTTAACTTGTTGAAGCAACAGAAACGCACGATTCATACTGCATTGGGTCAACTGGGTGTAGAGCAACGGCAGCAAATTCTAAACGCTGTACTCAATCAGTTTGGCGACGAAGAACGCACGCTCATTATTCATAGAAGTCTGGAAGAACTGAGCAACGAGCAGCGTTACGCTGTTATCAATATTGTCTTTGTTAAGTTGGGACTGACAAACGCCGATCGCTCGGTGTATGACAACTACCAGACCTATAAAGTAATTCGACAAGCTCTAGAAAAATTGCCCACTTCCATCAAAGAAAGTTTTTCCATTCTTGCTAGACGAGCGCAGTCTAAAGTACAGCAAACCAGCCACGATCTAAATCAATTTCGTGTGGAAGTTGGAGCCTGGTTCGATCGATCGATGGAACGTGCCTCTGGTGTTTACAAGCGAAATGCCAAAGGGGTGGCGATCTTAATTGGCCTAACGCTGGCAAGTGTGACAAATTCAGACGCGTTCTATATCGTCAATCGTCTTTCCAATGATGATAATTTACGCAAGGCTATTACCGACAAAGCAGCAGCAGTCACGCCAGTGCGTGATCCATCAGCACCCAACAGCTTAAACCTTGAAACTGTCAAACAACAAACGGATGCAGCGCTTAAAGATCTGACCTTGCCGGTGGGATGGAAACCCGAAAATTTTGTTAGGCAGTTTGAGTGTCAACCACAGGACGCAACGGCAAGCGCTCCTTCCTGCGCAGCCTTTTCTGGCAAACCCGACGCATTGAATGCAGCCACAATTTTACAATTGCTTTTGGCAAAACCGATCGACCTGATCAAGCTGTTGATTGGTTGGATTGTCAGTGGTCTTGCCATTTCAATGGGCGCGCCGTTTTGGTTTGATTTGCTGGGCAAGATCATGAATGTCCGCAATTCGGGTAGCAAGCCGCCCTCATCTGAAACGAAAGAAACGGCGAAGTAGCAAGAGAGGCATGATGGGAGAGGAGTAAGGCTCAAGGAGCGTTTGTGTTTTGCGTTCAGAAAATCAGTCAGCCTTCAAGAGCCCTACCGCCCCTACTCTCTTGCTTCGGCTCCCTACTTCCCCCCCTGCTACTCCCTGATTGCCATTTTCTCTAGTGCGGTTTGCAGGTCTTGCGTCAAGGTTGTAACGGCCTGTTTTGCGCTGCGTCGATTACCTGTATAGTCTTGCCAACGATCGGTCACTGAAAGCGGTTCTCCAATAGACAATACTGCCTTTTGCTTACCGAGCTTAGGCCGATCGAAGGGGCTTTGACCTTTAATGCGAGCAATCATGTCCCACATGAGGAGGGTCGTTTCAGCAAAGCGCTCGACGGTAGGTTTTTCGAGCACATACTTACCCGTGACGGCGACGAAACTTTCAACAATGCGCATGTGCCAGAGGCGTAGATCGGCCTCTTCTGCAATGCGGTCAGCCAGTCCGTGCTCCAGGAGCGACACTTGCTCGATCGACTTCAGATCTTCCCGATAGATGTAGTCCCATCCAGCCTGCTCCAACCGCCTACAGCGATCGATCACGCTACCTTTCGGCTGCAAGTTGAAATACTGCTCTGCGACCTTCAACGCCGCATCCATCAACGCATTAAGGCGAGCCGCAAATTCTTTGTGGGAGATGGGCGCGTCCAGGTTGGAGGGTGGAGCCGTACTGCCGTCTTTTACAGTTGCTAAAGACTGATGATAAAACCGACTGTAGAATTGTTCCATGACCGAGAGCAAGTGTTCACCCAGGCGATACAGCCGCTTGTAGAGAATGAGTTCTATGGCTGCATCAGCACTAGAAGTAGGGACAGTTGCTAAACCAACATCGGTTTCTAGCGTCGTCAAAAGCTGCTCGATCGCGCTCCAGGGCGGCGTAATGTAGCGATATTGAATGCCGATCGGGACGACAAGCACCGTTTCAGAGCGCTTGGTTTTTTGCAGATCCTCAACACACCAAAAGGCAAGTTGGCTCAGCCCTGGTTCCAGTGGGCTGACAATTTCAGTATGACCATTCGTAGCCCCTTCAGGAGCCGCCGCCAATGGCAAAGACCCGTTGACAAACAAATCGCGGGCAGACCGTAGGCCAACACGATCAACCTTGCCACGATGGATCGGCGTACCACCTAGCCGTGAATAGAGCCAACCCATCAGCGCGCCCGCCCAGAGTGGAATGCCGCGATCGTACATAAAATGGGCGTGCACTGGACGCTGTAGCGCCACCTTTTGCTGACGAGCGACCCTAGGCACAAGACGAGACAGCAGATAGGCCAGTACAAACGGGTCATTAGCACTCGGATGTCGAAACGCTATGAGAAAGCGTACATTACCTGCTTGAAATTGACGGTAAAGATCAACTAACACCTCAACGTTTTCTGCTTCAACCTGGCGAATCGCCGTGCGCGATCGCATGATTAGCGGCAACAACCCTTGCAACCCTCGAACCAGCAACAAATTGAGCTGAGGCGGAATGAATTCCAGCGGCGGTTGGGCTTGACGAATAGAACGCTGCAAGGGAAGTCTCCTTGTTGTTGTTGGTTGTTAGTTGTTAGCAATTAGAAGTAGATAGTAGTCAGCTTTTATAACAGGAAAACTAATCGAAAATTCTCCACGGATTCATCTCTGCTGGTGATTTCCACTCAATTTGATGCCGCTCCCATAACAGTCGCTTTACGTTTGCCCAATAGACATGACTTAAGCCACGTCCATTACGGAATAATTCTGCAACGTTTGGCGCTTGTTGCTCCAACTCAGCAAGTTTTTGCTGATGCCATAACTCAGCTTCTCGCTGCACTTCCTCACAAATCAACTCATACAGTGGACGCACAATCAGATCGTTTTCAATCGGATCATGAATCCATTGATCGTGATGCAGTTCAGCTATTTCAACATACTGAATTTGTTGGATGGACGAAAATTGTGCAAGGAATTGTTTCGATTGTAGAATATTCAACACAATAGCTCGACGAAAGCGCATCACCAAAACAGCAGACACTGAACTTTGTGCTTTAGCCCAAACGTCATTTTGCCCCTCTAGAAACAACTTCATTTGAGTAACGTAGTCATAGATATCCATTACTCCAGTTCAATCTGAGCCGTATAACAACTTCTCGCCTCAAAACTTTCTCCTTCGGCTCCTTAAAACATAAACATCAACTTCAGCTTCCACATTTCCGTTTGACGGATCAGTTCGATTTGGCGGATAAATTCGCGGAAGTAGAAGCGGCGTTCGGGTTCCGACAGGTCGAGCCAAAATTGGGGGATAGACACAGTCTGGGCGATCGCTTGTAAATTGACGGGCGGTAATTGTGCCAGTTTGCTTTCCAGAACAGCCATTTCGGTGCGGAGTTTATAGGCGCGGAGGTCGGCAGTTTCTTGATCGAGTACGCCACTGGTGATCAGTGGAGGCAGTTGGGACAGGATGGCTCGCTTGGCAGCGATCGCGCCATTAATTCCCTGCTTTATTGTGCCCACATCCGGTAGCTCAACTGCGGCAACCGCACGCGGCAACTCTTCACAGATCCGTTCAATGGTTTGCTGCAGGATGGCATCATAGGCGATCGCCCCGCATTTGGGTGTTTGGGTGCATCCGGTTGGGCGCAGATACAGATACTCGCGATCGCGACGGGGGGCTGAGACACGGGTAATGGTCATGGGCGATCGACAGTCGCTGCACACCACTAGCCCTGCCAAGGAACGAGGTGCGCTAGCTGTGCGGGGTGGTAGCTGGCGATTGCGTCGCAGCAAGCGATCGACCTGAGCGGCTTCCTCCCGCGAAATGATGGGCGCATGGGTATCGCTGATCAGATCACCGTTTTGATAGGCTGTATCACCGCGATAGACAGGATTGGTCAGCCAACGATGCCCGGTCGATCGCGCGATTTTTTTGCTGTATTTTTTTGCTAAATAGCGGACGGCCCCACTCAGGGAACCATACAACAGAAATTGGTCAAAAAAGTCTTTGACAACGGGAGCCGTGCTGCGATCGACGACGTAACGAGTCTTGCTGCGTCGATAGCCATAAGGTGCTTTCCCTGGTGGCGGCAGTGCCTTCAGACGATTCTGGGCATGTCCCTGACGGATACGACGGCTCCGTTGCGACCACTGGACTTGCTGCAAGAGCTTGAGTAAATCTGCCTGTAGGTCTGCGCCTTTCAGGATGGGTTGATCAGCTAAGGTCGGATCGAGTGTGCCAGTTGCTTGCTCCGTCACAATGAGACGAATGCCCAACGCCTCTAACTCCGCAAGGCGATCGCCCACCGTTTGAGCCGAGTCGCCCAGTTCTTCCACGCGTCGAATGAGCAAATAATCGGTTGGCTCTGTCTGACAGTCTTCTAAAAGCTGCTGCCACTGCTGACGCGCGATCGTCCCTTTTTTGGGTGCGGCGACACTGGCAAGATCTTGATAGACCTGATCAATCTCCCACCCCCACAGCGCTCGATCGGGCGTTGGCTCTAACAGTGGATCGCTATAGAGATAAGCAATAATTCGCATCGGAACGGTAGCATTAGACGGGAAGACAGCCTCTGACGCTTCTGTCTCTATTCTTCCCTAAATACAGCCACTGTCGAGTGCAATTAACTTCACCCGACCGATGATCACGCAACTGACATGACACGAGTGGTCAAAAGCTTGAGCTATCCTGTCAACCCACGGTATTGAAGGCCGTGCGATGGGTGCGATCGTGTGATTGGATAGATGCACCCACTTAAACATAATCGACTTACAAAAAGATCGGCTTACAGAAACACGTTGGTAATGTAGTCCACGACAACGGTGTTCACCTGATCAACCAGCAGCACATTCGACCCAACGACAAACAGATCGTAAGTGGTCGGCAGATTAATGTAGCTATTCACTTGCTTTGGCAATGGCACTAATTTCTTAGCAATGCCAGGAGGTAAGCCTTTACCGCGCAGCAGTTGTTTTTGAATGCCCGGTGGGAGAGAACGCGATTGGCTGATGATTTGAGTCCGTGTGGCGCTAGTCAAGACATTGTTACAGCTACAGTCACCTCGTAGCATTTCCACCAACGTCGTGCGTTGGGCCGTTGTAAAGCTTGTCGTTTGAGACAGAAACACATCAGAAATGTAGTCCACGACAACATAATTCACCTGATCAACCAGCACCACATTTGATCCAATGACAAACAGGTCGTAAGAGGCTGGCAGATTGATGTAGCTATTCACCTGCTTCGGCAACGGTACTAATTTCTTAGCAATACCGGGCGGCAAACCTTTACCGCGCAGCAGTTGCTTTTGAATGCCCGGTGGGAGAGAACGCGATTGGCTGATGATCTGAGTCCGTGTGGCGCTGGTCAAAAGATTGTTACAGCTACAGTTGCCTTGTAGCAACTCCGTCAGCACTGTGCGTTGGGTCGTTGTAAAACTGGTGATTTGCGTTTGTTGCACTGTGCGAATCGGCCCGTTGTAAGCAACCAAAATCCGGCTGCTGTTCTTATAGACAGTCACAACGCTCTGAATGGTCTTGGTATATGAGCCAACCCGACTACCCAAGAACGTAAACGTCCACGAATCGCCATTATCAACGTAAGGACAACGCACAGCAGGCCCATGCATTGAATCTTCGGCGCGGTAGAACTGAATGCCACCATTGGCTGCTTCTGCGGCTTGGCGAGCAAGATTCTTGGCACGATTGAGATCAATCCGTACTTCGCGTTTATCGTCATCATCCCGATCGCGCCCACGTCCGCGATCGTCGTCATCACGGTCTTTCTTACCGTTCTTCTTGTCTGCTACAAGCCACTGATCACCCCCGGTCGTCTGGCTAAGGGAAGCGCTGTTAGGAGAAGTCGCTTGAGAGGCTGGGTTAAAAACGCTGGCTGTCGCAGGAATCGCCGTGAGCATTGCCAACCCCGCTGCCGTGAGCAGCCGTTTGCTAAGAAATTTGATCGATGGTGTGCGCGACATGGAAATTGCCATCCTTCTGTGTAAAGTTAACGTAGTTCAAGCGTTTAGAAGGTAAACTAAGTCCTTAAACTCGCTCCGTATTCACAGTGTTCCCTTTGGGCAATTCCCTTGACCTTACCTTTACAAAGCAGGCTCTGGAAGATATTCAAACATATCAACGCTTTAAACGTTTTTATACCTAAAACGGCTAGCAGGTATAAAACAGTCTGCAAAACCCTGATGAGTGCTGCCTGCGATTAATAATCTGTCGTGTGCGAGAAGTAGCTGTTGGCATTAAAGCTCGTGGTGTCTTCGATCTGCTTCAGCGTCGATCGCGTAATAAGTTTGCCAGCTTCTACCAGCACTTTCCCGGTTAGAGGATGCAGCAAATCTTGATCAGCGCGGCGGCCAATCAGATCCTCAATGTCCTTAATCGAATTGATATACATCCCTGGCGGCAGTTCGACTACCACGCCATCCTGCAAGACTCTGGACTGGCACGCAAGGCGAGAGTTGGGCTTGCAGGTGGTGATTACCTCCAACGTGCGCTGTTCGCGGCGACTGATCGGGGAAAGAGACTCCATGCCTTGTTGCACATAAATGTGACAGGTGGCACACATCCCTCTACCACCACATTCTTTCAAGACATCCAGGTCTTTGTTCAGGAGGACGGAGAGCAGGTTGCCGTTGGTTTCAACAGAGGTTTCCTGGGCGATCGGTTCGAGTCTAACGGTTTTAGCCATTGGTTTTAAGGAGGATAAAGGGATGGAAGGCAGAGGGTGGAAGGATGAGGGATGAGGAATGAGGGCGGAAGGCTAAAAGCTAAAGGATGAAGGCTAAAGGCTGACCGCTGACCGCTCAATCAACTCAAAACTCTTAACTCAAAACTCTTAACTTTCTACCCCTCACTCCTCACGCATTAAGAGCAGCGTGGCTTGCTGGTCGTTGAGTCCTTTTTGCTTCACGATCGTGGGGAAGTCGCGGATTACTTGTGCACAGCGTTTGATGAACGCAGTCACCCAGGTTTGTAGCCATTCTTGCTGTTGAGGGGTAAGGGAGGTGGTCATCTCTTGGGCTGACGCTCCAGTAAAGGAAAATTGGGCGGTACGATCAACCTGAACATTGGCTAACCAGTCGAGTTGAGGGCGCGTGGCTTTCCAGTAATTGGCAATGACATGCGTACCGAGATACTGGGTTGTAAACTGGCTGAGGTGATTGAGAGCGGCGATCGCGTCCTTTAGCGTGGCTGGTTTGGACGGTGCCTGATTAGCCGATTCAGGAGCAGATAGCACTATTGCAGGAGGCGTTTCTGATACCGCTGCTTCTGCACTTGCGGGGGTTGGGTCAGCATCTAGTTTTTCAGTGGGTGCTGGGTCAGCACTGTGCTTGCGGTAATGCAGCCCAGTCAGGGTAATGTTGCCCGCCATGAGCCGAAAGGTAGCGATCGCATTTGGCATATCCTCCCGCAAGACGGTTTGCAGTTGTTGGATTACGCTCAGGTAATCTGCATAAACCAGATCCTGATCGGTTAAGACCAGCAAAACCATGCCGCGATCGAGCCGATAAAGATGCGCTTGATACTCGGTAAATTGAAACTCAAAGAGATTGAAGCCACTTGGTATGGTTTCAACGACCTGTAAGATGCCCTGGGCAAGGGCTTCCTTTTGTTGAAAGTTCAGGGTCTGATCAATACCACAAAAATAAGGTCGAGAGCGCCCATCCATTAGGGCAACGCCCGCAATTCCTGGTAAATTCAGAAAGTCCTGAATAACCTCCCGTTTCATAGTTCTTTAATTTACGTTTCAATACGATACATGGCACACGGTACTGTTAGGGATTATTCGGATGACTGTGTTAGGGTTTCTGGTTTAGAAGCGGATCGATCGTCTGATCTACCGATTGCTTCTGTACCAGCAGGTGAGTACACTCCGGCTCCTCCAAAATCTCAGGTTTAGCAGTATGTCTGACCTTCCATTTACTCTGGATCAGTTACGCATTCTCAAAGCGATCGCCGCTGAGGGAAGTTTTAAGCGCGCTGCCGATAGTCTCTACGTCTCTCAGCCTGCCGTTAGCTTGCAAGTCCAAAACCTGGAACGCCAGTTGGATGTCCCCTTGTTTGACCGGGGCGGTAGACGCGCACAGCTTACCGAAGCGGGGCATCTCCTTTTAAGCTACGGAGAAAAAATTCTCACACTTTGCCAGGAAACCTGTCGTGCGATCGAAGATTTGCAAAATCTTCAGGGTGGCACGTTGATTATTGGAGCCAGCCAAACCACTGGAACCTATCTGCTACCACGGATGATTGGGGTCTTTCGGCAGCAGTATCCTGATGTCGCTGTGCAGTTACATGTGCATTCAACGCGTCGCACCTCCTGGAGTGTGGCGAATGGACAGATCGACCTTGCTATCATCGGTGGTGAAATCTCACCTGAATTGCAAGACTCTCTAGAAATTATTCCCTACGCTGAAGATGAACTAGCACTGATTTTGCCTGTCTTTCATCCGTTGGCAAAAGCTGAAACGATTCAAAAAGATGACTTGTATAAGCTTCAGTTCATCGCGCTCGACTCGCAGTCAACCATTCGCAAGGTGATTGACCAGGTGCTGACTCGCTGCGGCATCGAAACCCGTCGCCTCAAGATCGAGATGGAGCTAAACTCGATCGAAGCCATTAAGAACGCGGTGCAATCTGGCTTAGGCGCAGCGTTTGTGTCAATTTCAGCGATCGAAAAAGAACTGCAAATGGGTGTGCTGCACCGTGCCCGGATGGATGATGTCGTAGTCAAACGTACCCTCTCGGTCATCATCAACCCAAACCGCTATCGATCGAAAGCCGCCGAAGCCTTTTGCCGCGATATTTTGCCCAAGTTTGCAGGCTATGCCAATCTACAGCCTTGCGAATCTGAGCATGTGGAGCCGTTAAAGCCGCTTGCCTCTAGTGCAAGCATGAAGCGCCTCGTGGTACCAGAAATGGATTAATGCGATCTTTCCTTCCGTTTTACCTATCAACCCAACAATGGTTGTTCTGCCCAATTCTTGATGGGTTAATGGGCAAAGGGCGATCGCAGTTGGGAGCGATCGTGTTGGCAAGAAGGCTGGAGCGGGAGCAACGCTAGCAAACTCAGTAATCTGTACAAGCAAGGGTAGCCTAGATTACCTCTAGTGGAATTGCTATACAACGAACGTGCGTCGTGTAGGAATTTGATGAAGTTCGTAACGTGAGATCGTGATCTTGCTGATTTCTAGGGGAAACATGAGAAAGGCGCAACAACTTACCCTAGCGAATGCAGGATTGACCTTATGTCATCTCAGACTCTTCTTGAAGAAAAAACGTCTACAGCGAAGTCTCAGGAAACAACTCGCTTGCTTTTAGCTTTGTGGGAGTTGGGTGCAGACAAAACAGCTTTGCCAAAAGGGAAGTTGCCCGATCGTGCGAAGAAAGCTGAACCCTTTAAACAATTAGTAGAAGACGGCGCGATTAAGGTCGAAAAACAAAAGTCGTACTCGTTAGTCTCTCTGGAAGCGAAAGGAGTAGCACAACTGGCTAAAGAACTTAAAACAGTGGATTTTGCGCTTACAGGTACGACGACTGGAGCCTGGATGGCGAGAGGTTTGTTGAAGTGGCTGCAACAAATGGAGAACATCGCGGTAGTTGCTTCTACAAATGGCAAAGCGACAAAAGATGCGATCGCTTCCTACGAAGAATTTAAGTCAGTTGCACTTGATGTTTACGATCGTCTCAACCGTGACTACAACTTAGACAACTTAGTACCGATCTATCGAATCCGTCGTGGAATTGGTGATCAGGTTGCTCGTTTCCAGTTTGATGAGTGGCTACTAAAAATGCAAGAAAAGGATATTTTTCAACTTTTAGAAGGCAGCGTAGAGGATAGTGCCCCTGACAAAATTGAAGACTCTATCACAACTAAAGTCAGTGGTTTGCGCTGCTATGCCAAACGTCTATAGATCTAGGTTTCAATTTTTTCAGCAGCATTAAACATTTGCGATTTTGCAGGTATCTCATGTCTACAGAAGCAACGCCCCACTCTCCATCTGCTGTTTCAGACCTTCATAAGCTCATTGAGAGCGAGAACCCATTTGACAGATCTTTATCTGTTAGAAGCCATGATGTTTGGGAACATAAATTTCCTGATGTTCCTTCCATTAATAAGCATATCTCTGACGCTGTATTTCAAGGGATTGAACAAATCCGTAAAGGTCAGCGTTCAGTGCTTGGAATTACAATAAGGGCAGAAAAAGGACTAGGGAAAAGCCATTTACTTAGTCGAATTCGCCGCCATCTTAAAGAAAAAGGTGGTTGCTTCTTCGTCTATATGAGTGAAACAGATTATGGTGATCTCAACAGAATAAACTCCCATTTTTTGAGCACGCTTGCTCTAAGCTTGAAGCAACAGGGAAGCCAGAATGTAACCCAGTGGCAAGAACTAGCAACTGCATTAATCAACTCAGCTTACAACTCTAATTTGTCTCCTCAAGATCTTCTAAAGCGATTTTCTCCGGCTTTAACTAAAGATCCACAGTTAATTGATAAGTCAACCACAAGAATTTGTAAGATTAAGCCACATATTACAGATCCATACGTAGCTCAAGCGATTCTCTGGACTCTAGTAGAGGGTAGAGAGATCTTTGCCATCAATTGGCTATCAGGAAAGGAACTGACGCAAGCGCAAGCAGACGCAATGGGATTACCTGCTTCTAAAGATGAAGATAGAGAATCCAGAGCGTTAGGTATTGCTAGCCAAGTTTTAGACCTCATTGGTGACTATAGATCAATTGTCATCTGCTTTGATGAAGTTGAACCAAAGTCTTCTAATTTCAAAGGTCTATCAACTCCACAAGTGGTCGCACTTCTTGCTAAAGACCTTTATAGCAAGATCAAACGTGGTGTACTCATGATGTCAATCTCTCCACAAGCATGGGCGTTTCAGGTAAAAACGATGCCACAAGCAGAATCAGTGGTAGATCGGATTGGGGAAAAGGACTTTGATCTAAAATACCTTAACTCTGATGATGTCGTTGCTCTTGTTTCTCATTGGCTCAAGGATTTTTATGACTGTAAAGGGCTAACTCCAGGTGCCGCTACATTCCCATTTGATGAGAGAGAATTACACGAACTAGGTAAGGAAAAGCCTATCGTCAGAAAAGTTTTGAAATGGTGTCGGGAGAACTGGAAAATTCCTGCTGAAGTAGAGCCTGAAAGTAAAGAGACTGATCAAGCTGAGCTTACGGGTAAAAGCTGCAATCAAGAGACTTCTTCAAGATCTGAAAATAATTCTTTTCGTCAAGTCGAAGTGGCATTCAATGAGCAGCTATTAGCGTTGGATAGCAACGTCGATGATTATTTAGAAGATAGTGAGTTGATTGTTGAAGCGCTATGGCTTGGCTTTGCCAGTTTGATGGGTATAACCGTTGAAAAAGTTCAAGTTCAAGACATTGAAGAAATTGAGACAAAGACTGCTGATAGGGGTTACATCAGTTTTAGAGTGGTTGGAAAGGAAAATAGGAAAACAGTCAAAATAGGGGTTTCAGTTCTTCAAGAATCTGGTGCTAGATATGTTAGCGCCGCTCTTAAACGCTTGATCGATTACAGGAAATTTGATCTCAGTCGTGGTTGTTTAGTACGTTCCAAGGCGGTTAAAGCTCATACATCAGGTAATAAATATCTTAATACTCTTCTTTCTGAATTAGGTGGAGAGTGGGTGTCACTAAAGGGTAAAGATTTGCAACCCTTGCTGGCGATTCTTTTTGTATACAACTCTCACGAGGAATACGAGGTAACTGAAGAGGAGGTTCTTGAGTTTATGCAAGAGAGGAAAATCGCCGAGAGTAGCTATCTCATCCGTGAGATTTTAAGTGATCCTTCAGGACAGATTCCTACAGATGTGATTGATGAAGATCAACTGATCACTGCCACTGTAAAAATGGAAACGACAGATTCTTTGACGAATGCAGATGAGCTTCTCACAACATTAGGTGTATGACTGAGCTAGTTTTTCTTGCAAACGCACTTTGCATTCCCTCTGCTGACTATCAGGCTTTAATTCAGGGGGAAACAATTGTAGCAATGCCTTGGAGTTTTCTTTCTCAAGGACAGTCATTTGCTCTTTGTTCTGAAGATGATGACACTACTCACACCCAGTTTTGGGCAAGGTGTGAATTCTGTAGAAGTATAGATATTCCAGAACTCTTAAGCCCTTTATCTAGACTTACTGTGTGGACAGAAGAAGCTCTCAGAATTAGTTTTCAGAAAAGAAATTACATCTTCGTAGCTTATCTGAGAATCTGCAAAATGCCTCAAGCTTTTGAAATTTTCAGAGCAGGAAAAGGAGAATTTTTATCTCTGGTTGAACCTGGTTTAGTCTCAAATTCTTTGCCTGTATTAGACGGTATAACTTTTGAGCAGTACAGACAAAAGCTGGAAAAATTGAGTCCGCCAGTTTATCCTGAATTGGAAGAGTTGCAGAACATTATCGCTCGACTAGCTAGCGATAATGTTCCTTTTGCTAATGAATTCGATCAATATATTCAAACATTTTTGGGCTGGACAAGTAATTTACCTATAAAGAAACACGATCCAAAGTTGTTGTGGATTAGTACTATAGCTTCACTGGGCGATCGGAGTATAGAAGCAGAATCTGCCAAGAAAACCACCTATGAAGCTGGAACAGATTTTGAAAGAATTGTTCAGCGAAGCCTTGAATTTTTGGGTTTCAAAGTCGAAGAAGCTTATCATGGTGGTGCAGGAGGTTTAGATCTCTTCTGCTCAAAACCCTACTCTCTAGTAGGAGAGTGTAAATCAGGTAAAAGTATTCCAGATCGCTCTGTTGAGGAGTTAGATCGAATCGGCAAACGTCATTTAAAGAAGGACTATATGACGGCTGCAAGGCTAATCATCGGTTCTGGTCAGCCAACTAAGCAGCTTCGAGAATCTGCCATAACATCAGAAATTAGTATTATTAGCGCCATGTCTTTGCAGAAATTGGTTGAGCTTCAAGCAAAGTATCCTAATTCAATCAATCTGATTGAACTTAAGGATTATCTGATACCAGGACAAATCGATGATAAAATTCAAGAGTATATTGACAAAATTCTTAATGAGATAAAACTACGATTTCAGATGGTTCAATCTGTTAAAGAGTTATCTGAGCGAGAAAGTCAAGGTAAATTTAGTGCAGCAGAAATTCGTATTTACCATAACAGTAAGTTTACACATTTCCTTGACAATGAAAAAATTGTTTATGAACTTCTAGTGGAGCTTTCTTCACCTTTGGCAGGTTACTTAGGTAGAGTTCAAGGAATTAATTTACAGAGCGATCGCTTCTACTTTCTACGCGACCTACCAGTTGATTAAACACGACATATTCAAGGTAGTCCCTGTGCGATCGCTGTTGTGGTCAAGCATGATGCACCGTCGATCGCCTATGGTCGTAGGAGGGACATAAACAAAGGAGATCGAGACGTGAGTAGTTCGCATCAAACTTGGCAGACGACCGCATTATTGGTGATCGTCGGCATTGTGGCGCTGTTAGGGCTGAATGCCTTTGTTATCATCAATCCCGGTGAAGCTGGAGTTATGAGCATTCTGGGTAAAGCGCGGGACGGGGAGTTGCTCGAAGGGATTCACGTCAAACCGCCGTTTGTCTCCAGAGTTGATATTTATGATCTGACGGTGCAAAAGTTTGAGGTACCCGCACAGAGTTCGACTCGCGATTTACAAGATTTGACCGCTAGCTTTGCCATTAACTTTCGCTTAGATCCCACTCAGGTTGTAAATATTCGACGAACGCAAGGTAGCTTGCAAAATATTGTGTCGAAGATTATTGCCCCGCAAACCCAGGAGTCGTTTAAGATTGCGGCAGCACGACGCACGATCGAAGAGGCCATTACCAAACGGGATGAGTTGAAGCAAGACTTTGACATGGCGTTGGGCGAACGCCTGAATAAATACGGCATTATCGTGCTGGATACCAGCGTGGTCGATCTCACGTTTTCGCCCGAATTTTCTAAAGCGGTGGAAGAGAAGCAAATTGCGGAACAGCGGGCACAACGAGCCGTTTATGTGGCTCAGGAAGCCGAGCAAGAAGCGGAGGCTACGGTAAATCGCTCTAAGGGGCAGGCAGAAGCCCAGCGCCTACTACGTGAAACGCTGACCCCAGAACTGCTTCAGAAACAGGCGATCGAAAAATGGGACGGCAAGTTTCCGCAGGTGATGGGCGGCAACGGAGCGCTTCCGTTTATCAATCTCGATCCGGCAAAGCTATCAACGAAGTAAGGATATTGAGCGATCAGCTTGGGTTCAGGAACATGATTTGGGTTAAAGCCGTTAGCGGTCAGCAGTCAGCGATCAGCTTTTGGCTGACTATTGATCGCTAATCAAACTATGCAAGTGCTCATTTTGGGTGGCACAGGTGATGCAACCGCCTTAGCAACCCATCTCTTACAACTTCCGGGCGTTACGGTTACTTCATCGCTGGCTGGACGGACTCTACAACCCTCTGCCCCTGTAGGGATGATACGTATAGGTGGTTTTGGCGGTTCAAATGGACTTGCCACCTATCTTCAAGAACACTGTATTGATCTACTGATCGATGCGACGCACCCGTTTGCCGCCCAAATTTCCTGGCATGCTGCTGCTGCTGCTACCACAGTCGGTTTACCACATTTAATGCTGGTACGACCGGAGTGGCAAAAGATAGTGGGCGATCGCTGGTTGGAAGTTGAGACCGTAGAAGCTGCCGCCCAAGCCATGCCGAAATCTGCCAAGCGAGTTTTTCTGACGATCGGTAGGCAGCAACTGGCACCGTTTGCCCCCATAACCGATCGCTGGTTTCTGATGCGCTCGATTGATCCCCCAGCAGCCGATCTACCATTACCATCTGGAGAACTGTTGCTTGATCGTGGCCCTTTTACCCTGGATAGCGAAAGAGACCTGCTGAAGAAGTATGAGATTGACGCGATCGTCAGTAAAAACAGTGGGGGCGATGCAACCTACGCCAAGATTATGGCGGCAAGAGAGTTAGGGCTGCCGATCGTCATGGTGCAGCGTCCGCCGATGCCTCAGGGCGATCGAGTCGCTGATGTTCCAAGTGCCGTAGCATGGGTGAAGCAGCGTCTCTAAGCAAGCTTTCTGAAGAGTACCCCTGAGCCAAGCGCTGGGTTTAGCGATCGTCGGCACGGTGCACCAACGTAGAGCCTGTATGCCCTGTTGTCAGCCACAGCATTGCCCTTGCACCATCTCGCACCGTTTTAGCCAACGGCTCGGTTGCCCGGTCAGACGGCATGGGTACTGGTTTGAGAACAATTCCTCGACTGCCAAAGACAAGTTCCCCAATCACGCGGGCACGACGCATGTGGTAGTCAGAGGTAATTAAATAAACGCTATTGATCCTTCTGGCTCGAAACTGATCAACCAGGGTAGTAAAGTTGCTGACCGTATCAACCGCGTTGCGATCGATATGAAGACGCATCGGGTTTACACCTGCATCTGCAAAAACGCCCTCTGTATAAGCCTCTGGGCTACCGCCAGAAACCCAAATCGGAATTTTTGGATGCTGCCGCGCAAACTCAGCCGCAAAGTTCTCACGTTTGGGTGTGCCACCCAGCACCAATATGGCCTGTGGTCGCACAAAATAGCTTTTAAGTTCGCGATAGCCAAACCAGAGCGATGGCGCAAGGATCAGCAGCCATAGCAACGATCGCACCTTCAGCCGTCTGGGCTTATGAACCCTGACGCGTGCATGATTCAAGTAGAGCAGTCCCCTCAGTCCCATGATGAATGCGTCAAACACTGTTGGGGGCAAGCTATCACACTTTTGATAGCACCCCTGTCAAAAACAACGCCATTTTTTAGAATGCAGCCGTTTTTTGTCTCAAACGGCTCAAAGCCCTGCCTCTACTGCGGTGAAGACGGTCGCTTTGGGGTAGACCCTTGCGCCTGGGCAATCGTGGCTCTGATGCGAGGGGTCTCAAGAAATTTCTTTGTATCGGCTAATAAGCGATTGCCCCAAAGATTCTCTTTGAGAAATTTCAAATCGCTGTAGCGACTATCGATCTGAATTGCCGTTTCGCCTAACGCCAAACCCTGCTCACGATCGCCTTTAGCATACAGCGCGACAGCCATTGCAAGCTGAGGTTCTGCCGCTTTGGTATCAATCGCCACAGCCGCCCGCCAGCGCCGAATCGCTTCATCCACGTCGCCGCTTTCGTATTTGATCAACCCAATATTGTTAATCGCAGGCCAGAACGTTTTATCTTGAGCCACCGCTTTCTCGTATTGAGCCAGTGCATCTGTAAATTGACGCAGCATCAAATACGCATTGCCCAGGTCAAACAAAGCGCCTGGAACATTTGGCTTGATCTTTAGACCCGATTTCAGATAATCGATCGCCGTCGTGTAACTGTTTTTCTGAAAATAAGCTGATCCCAGAGCAAACAGCACGGCTGCATTTTTTTGATCCAGGGTCTGCGCCGTTTTAAGAGCAGTAATGCCACCATCCAGGTCATTGGTTTGCAAATACAGACCGCCCAGCAGCGACCAGATTTCGGGACTCTTCGGCGCTAGCTGAGTAGCCAAGCGTGCCCTTGGCAGTGCCAACTCATACTGCTGAAACTGAGCCAACTGTGCGGCTTCCTGCGCCAAGCTTAACCCCTGTCGCTCTAACTTTGTTGAATCTAACTGCACTGTATGAGGCACCAAAGACTGCGCCGAAGCTGGCTGGGCAGCACCCCATAAGCCAAGAAGAAAGACGAATGCCAGGAAAGAATTACGATTGGGCACGGGTCAGCCTTTGAAACGTTGGATAGATAATAGATGGCTTACTTCATCTGCTGTCTATGGTGGCATAAAACCATAAAAATGCCCGGAAAATGTCTTTCGGGCAGGATCGCTAGCACAAAGGCAGAAGAAACACTGCTAATCCAGCCAAAACTGAGCGCCAATGACAAATCAGAGTAGGGCAAAGCTTACGTCCAGTCATTCCTTCTTAAGAGCGCAAGCTTTCCTGTACGCTTTGCCTCTATGCTTCATCCATTATTCGATTCATCTGAACGAGATTTAGACCCTCGATCGACTTCCATCAAAGCCTGCTGAAACTCCTGTGCCCATACACTTGTCTCACTCTGTACCAAAGTGTTTACGCTTTGGAGAAATTTTTTACACATAGAAATACCGTCCTGGGTAATTTTAATATTCGTTTCTTCACTCGTTTGTGCCTGTCGATCGTGTCGATGTACTTGCCAATCGTGTAGAAAGTCTCCTTGCAAAGATGTCATGATCTGCGCTGTCCTAACGTACCGCACCCATCCACTTGTGTAGCCACCAAAGCGATCAAGTGAAATCAATAAAGCAGCAATGGCAAGAGAAACGGTTGCCCATGCCGGAGATAGACATGGCACCCGATCCTTGCTACATAGTATGCCTATAATCGGTATGAGTCCTGCGGCTGCCACTGCAACAATCGCCCCTAACCGAAGCCAATAGCCAAGTATGGCCTTAGATTTCTTTTTCTCGTAATACCAGTGAATCGCATCCTCGCATTCCATATTTACAAAATTGAAGAGCTGATCAAGCGAGTCGAATCTTTTGGTCGGGCTCCAGTCGAGGTCGGAAGGAAATCTTTGGGGTCTCAGGTTAGTGCTGGGCCTAAGCTGATTTGTTTTGGTGTCCATAATTTTTAGCGTGTATGAAGTCGAGTTAGTGTTACAGGTAACTGAATAATTTTGGTGCTGCCCTTGTTCAAGGCTCTTGCCATTTACCTTATAGATTTTTAGCTATTGAAAGGATAACCGAATGAGCTGCTCTCACCAAGCCGCTGCCTGCGCTTCCTTCGTGATCACCCTAGTTGCGCTTGCCCCGAAGCTGGGTTACGCCAACTCGCTCTTCAAAGATGAGGTGATCGCCTCTGCCGCCATTTCAACTACTGGCCCCTTGCTTAAACCAAAAGCGGCTGTTCTACTAGCGCAGGCAACCGGAAACTTGCTCTCCCCAGTGCAAAAAGCTCGGCTCACTCAGCTTCCGATTCCAGTCGTTGTACCCACGAGGCTTCCGGTCGGCTTTCGGTTAGTGCGGGCTGAAGGTGAGGCAGGCCGCTATGCGAATGGTGATGATGATTCTGGCTACGCGATCGACTATCAGGGAGAACAAAATACCTGCCTTAGCATCCGAACCTCTCAAGATGGGCCGCGTGGGTTAGAAAAAGTCAAGCAAGTACGGACACGCTTTGGACTGGTAACGGTGTACGCGGAAAAGCTGCACGATCGCAAGAGTCTTGTAAGCTTTTTAGGCATTAAAGGAAACCCAATGCTGATTTCAGGCGGCATGCAACCAGACAGTACAGCGAGTAGCGGTTGGAAGCCGTGCCGTGCCGTGAACATCGAAACCTACACGCAAGTCTTACAGTCGCTGTCGGTAGTGAAATAATGGCGTAACAGAGAACGTCGCTACTGAGAGCATTAAGAAATTCCAATCAAATCTCTATTGCTGACCAAACCTCGTATTCTAGAGAGCTTAAAGTTCTAGTGCTCCACGTATGGATCGTTTTACCGTTGCGGTTATTAGCCAGACGCCCAATCCCCAGCAGGCGATTTATGCGGCGATGCATCAGGACTATGCCGAAGCCTTTGTTTGGGACGATCGCGCTGAGTGGCCCGATGAAACCAAATGTGGTGAGATCGTCGTCAAAAATCTGCTGGCTGGCAATCGGGGACATTATGGGCCACTCGAACATCCTCAGATTATTCTCAACTGCGGCTGGTTTCCCCACAGCACCATGCAGCAAATCCGGACGCATCGTGTGGGCGTAAGCTTTGACGTGCAGTCATTTCGCTATACAGGTCAGCGGATTCTCGATGTGGCTGCTGGAAAGCAAGCCGTCGAAGCCGTGTTTTACCTACGTCCCTTGGGTGCCTACACCGATCGCCAGGGCAAGCGCTACGACTACACGCTGGAGCAGCGCCAACAAGATGTGGACTGGTGTTTGACCGCCTGCCAGCACTATGCTGATCGCATCCAGCAAGGCTTTTCGGAGGAACACGCTAGAGGCTTAATTCCTTTTGATGTGCGGCAGCACTGGGTTATGTCAGCCAACGTGCGATCGCTCATGCACCTGCTCGATCTGCGCTGGAAGCTCGATGCTCAGTTAGAAGCCCAAAAGCTGTGTGAATTTATCTGGCCCCATTTTCAAGCGTGGGTACCCGCGATCGCTGACTGGTACGAAGCCAATCGCCTCAAAAAAGCACGCTTATCACCATAGAACACAATCGCTATCAAACAGTGATTCAATTTCAATTGAGTGCGGTTCAAACGTCAGCGGTGCTCGGCTTTTTCAACTGTGCGATCGCCCAAGCCCAATGTCAGCGCTAGTGAAGCGCCAATGCGCTTTGCCTTCACAGCCTCACGGTAGACATCGTAGTTGGTCGGCAGAGTCATCATTGCCCCCTTGCGCTGAAAGCTGAGGCGATAGTCTACTTGCTTAATCAACTGAGGTGTATCTGGTTGCTCTAACGGTTGCTGCCGCCGCTCGATCGACTCCATCGTAGGGCGTGGCGGTAGGGCAGCCCACCACAAGCCACGATCGTCTGGCCCTGTTACCGCGTCTACAGGGTTTTGACCATTCTGGTTCAGCAACGTAGTCGAGCTAAAGGCTTCAAAGCGTTGCCCTCGCGTATGGGTTGGATCGGCACTGTACGACACTTGCCACGTATAGCGAGTGAGTGCCGTCGCCTCGTAGCGATCGGTGGTGAGCCTGGTACAACCAGCTAAAGCTATTGTCAGTACAACACCGATAACAGTATTAACAGGCTTTGTGGTCATCATAGCTATCCTCGAAGCGTTAAAGGATGGAGCAAAGAAATATTGGCTCAAGCGGGTGGCGATCGCCTCCTGAAACATGGCGGCTTGCTTACAGAAGATAGTCGGAAATTGGAATTAATTCTAAAGATTGTCAGTTAAACAATCTGTGAGCAAGCCGGAAATTCTAAACTTTCAAGTAGAAATCTTTGCCTTGTATCAAGCGTAAGGTTAAGTAAGAAACAGCCACTCTTGTACAGCACCTGAAACTAGAGAAACACTCACGGAAAAGCTACTCTAGCCATTAGAGGCGTTGTTTTAAATCACAATTTATCGTATCCATTCTAAGAAATGTTTCAAAACCTTTATTGAGAGTAAGGTAAAGACTAAGAAAAATGGAAGCGCTGCAATCAAGCAAAAGAGCGTCAAAAGGAATTAGCAAAAAGATTTCAGCGATTTCGCTTGTCAAGCTAATCTCTTGAGAGACGGTATATTGAATTCCAGCGTTAAGTTCTTCCCTGGACAAGATTCTTTCTGATATGGGCAAACAGCCTGCCGTTTTGCACTATGCAATCACCATCGAGCGATATTCTTCTATTGGCGAAGCAGCCCCGTGAGGTGCATGTGCTGGCATCGTTGCTTCGTTGCTCCAGTTACTCTGTGACGAGTGCAGGTTCGGAAGAGGAAGCGCTTGCTCAACTCACTCGTCAGCCGCCGTTTCTCATTATTTTGACTGGTGATCATCAAAACTGGTCTCATGCCCTACTTCAAGACTTGCGTGCTTACGCCAGCACCTATCGCACCACATTTGTTGCCTTGACTGATTTTCATGCACCCCGGTGGATGCATCAAGAGGAAAATCCTGGTTTTGATGGCTTTCTGGTCTATCCGTTAAGCAGTGAAGTGTTGTCATCGTTAGTGCAATCGGCGCATACTCGCCAAGCATTTTGTCTGGCGGTATAGCATAACGTGATGTCCTTCGCTCCTGCCTATCCGCTGCTGTATCAAGCGCTCAAACCACTGTTCCCTCACTGTTTGTGGTCTGGAGACGAGTCTCGCCCTACGATCGCTCTGACCTTTGACGATGGGCCTCATCCTCGCTACACGCCCCCACTCCTAGAAACCTTAGAACGTTACGGTGTCACCGCTAGCTTCTTTTGGTTAGGAGCCTGTGTACAGCGATCGCCCACTGTTGCCCGCGCTATCTTCGAGCAAGGCCACTGGCTTGGGCTACATGGATACGACCATCGCTCGTTTCCCCTCCTTTCGGCAGCAGCACTCCAGCAAACGCTGGCTCAAACCCAGGCCGAAATCACCCAAACTTGCCAGCTTCCCTCAACAAGTGTGCGCGACGTTCGACCACCTTACGGTCTCTTTACCCCTCACACCCTGACGCTGCTTCAGCAATGGCAGTATCGCCCTGTCATGTGGAGTGTCGTGCCTGAAGACTGGGTTAGACCAGGTGCAACCAAGGTTGTACAACGTATTCTGCAACAGGTGAGAAACGGCTCCATTATTGTGCTGCACGATGGTGCTCATGGTGGGGCCGATGTAGCCGAAACCGTCGCGCAATTGCTACCTTTACTTCTGGCACAAGGCTATCGCTTCGTCACGATCGATCAACTTTGGCAAGAACGGCTAGCTAGTAGACAGAACGGGCGATCGCACACGGACGTTGCACCATAACATTGCTTTTCTGCCATTATTTCTTTGTCACTATTTCTTGAGTAACGTTTGGTTACCAAGCCCTTCAACCCATACTGGAAAGCAGGTTGTCGAATCACGTCAGTAGGTGGGCACAATTAAATGGAAGATGATGTAGGTTGGGCTGTTACGTAAGCGTTGCGTAGCAATAGAATGAAACCTTTAGCGTAGCCATGCCCTTCACGAAGCGTTCCAAAGGAAAAGCTTTACGTCTGCATGAGTTTCGCTCTGCTCTACCCATCCTACAAACAATTTGATCTGCCTACTCAGCCGTTTTTCTATAGGTCGTGCTTGTGTTGCCCTTAGTAATTAACGAGGATCAGATCTTTACGTTTAATTTTTGGTTCAATGGCAGTGTTCACTGCGGCATGTATCACCAAAGTGAACTGTATTGCCGTCTAGAGTCATTTACGCTCCAAAAACGTCCGCAAGTCTATCAGCTTGGCTGCAAACTGGCTCAACAGTATACGGCCATTGTGCTTAGCAGTTCTGTGACTAGCTGTAGCCTCTGGATTAGCTTGCGTCATCCTTCAACAGGACGCATTTTGCTAACGGCTGACACTTGTGGCCTTTTAGAGCTGATGCTACATCCTCCAAGAGAGGCACCCTCTACCGATCGCCCTTCCGCCCGTGAGTAGCTGTTTTATTCAGGCTTGAGCCGTGGGCAACCAAACGCTTTCTCCCTCCAAACCAAAGAAAGCAACGCGACTCCGTTTACAAAATGTTATAAAAGCAGGAAGGCTAGCGCTGTACGCAAGGTAAAAAGGATTGGCAATATGCAGCCAATGCCACAGGCTGTGAGCCGAACGTGCCAGCTATCAAACGTTTTAGCCATTGCTCTGGTGCTCTCAATTGCCCCTTCCCAGCCACAATGAATTTTAAGAATTCGTTAGAATCGCTGAACTCTTTCAGCAAATTGTTTAGGATTGCACTCGGTAGTTTTTCAGTATCTTAGAGGGGTTCGGCAACGATTCATTTTGCCCTGCAAACTTGATGATCTACAAAGGGTATTTGAGTTAACGTAGCTATCAGAGGTTCATCTCCATCCGGAGCCTGAAGCGCAAAGCAGTTTTAGAATTTGTCTGGGACTGGCATTGCAGCTTCGTTGATTAAACCTTGACCATGTAGTGCGTACATTCAATTCCAGTCATTGTCCAAGTATCGTGATTACACATAGCACTGATGTCTAGAACTCAAAGCATTAACTGCCTGTTTGCAAAAAGCCTTTTTGAGGGGAGTGTTCTAGTTTTGTGATGGAATCCTGATAGTTTGACCAGTAGGCTTGAGCACGGTGACGATGCACTCTGCCCATACTTTTGCACTGAAGTCCGGGTAAAGATATACACCTTTTTGTTAGAAAGGCTACAATCGGAGGCATCTCACAGAAGTTCTGCTTACTGTATTCTGGAATTTGGTGTCTCTGCCTAAAGATGTGTTTTGGTAGGGAGTATATTTCAATAAGCCCATGAAGAACCTTAGTTGAATCATCAATCTTGGTTGTTTCGACTTTGTGTTTTGCATGTGAATTTCTCTGTTGACTGATTTTTTTCTAGTTAAGGAGCATGAGGAACGCGGCATGACCCAGGCCAACGACGTACTCGAAATTGAGCTTTTAAGCGATGCCTCTGGCGATTTGCCTGAGAGCGAATTAGGGTTCTTCACTGAGGATGAAGATCGGGACGAATCGGCAGATGCGGCTACGGATGAAGAAGACGGTAAGCCTGGTAAGGCTCGGTCTACTCGTCGCCGGACAGCAGTGAAGAAGAAGCATTACACCGAAGACTCAATTCGCTTGTATTTGCAGGAAATTGGGCGTATTCGACTCTTGCGGGCAGATGAGGAAATTGAGCTTGCACGCAAAATTGCCGATTTGCTTGAGCTAGAGCGCATTCGAGAAGACTTGCTCCTCCAGTTAGACCGTGATCCTCAAGACAAAGAATGGGCTAATGCGGTGAATATGCCGCTCTCGGCGTTTCGTCATCGCTTGCACTTGGGTCGCCGCGCCAAAGACAAGATGGTGCAGTCTAACTTGCGACTGGTGGTGTCGATCGCCAAGAAATACATGAACCGGGGTCTGTCATTCCAGGACTTGATTCAGGAAGGCAGTCTGGGTCTGATTCGTGCGGCAGAGAAGTTTGACCACGAGAAGGGTTATAAGTTCTCGACCTACGCCACCTGGTGGATTCGTCAGGCCATTACCCGCGCGATCGCCGATCAGTCGCGCACAATTCGCCTGCCTGTTCACCTCTACGAAACCATTTCGCGCATCAAGAAGACCACCAAGCTTCTCTCGCAAGAAATGGGGCGCAAGCCGACGGAAGAAGAAATTGCAACTCGGATGGAGATGACCATCGAGAAACTGCGGTTTATTGCCAAGTCTGCTCAGTTGCCCATTTCGCTAGAAACGCCGATCGGCAAAGAAGAAGACTCTCGCTTGGGCGACTTCATCGAATCTGATGGTGAAACCCCTGAAGATCAGGTGTCTAAAAATCTGCTGCGCGAAGATCTGGAAAGTGTTCTGGATACTCTCAGCCCTCGTGAGCGCGATGTGTTGCGGCTGCGGTACGGTTTGGATGATGGCCGCATGAAAACGTTGGAAGAGATCGGTCAGATTTTCAACGTGACTCGTGAGCGCATTCGCCAGATCGAAGCCAAGGCACTTCGTAAGCTCCGTCATCCTAACCGCAATAGTGTCTTGAAAGAGTACATTCGTTAGACTGTTGCAGCATCAATAACGTTCACAACTTTAGGAACCCGGTAGAGTGATCTACCGGGTTCCTAAGCTTTTCAGCCACCTAGAGCGTGTTTTAAGACTTCTTTGCTGCGTTGCTCATCCGCGCTGAACTGTAAGTTCGTGCTCATAAAACCAATTACACTAAAGGGACTCAAGGCAGCTTGCAGTCCCTTTAGTGGACCTCATGCTATTAGCCCGGATTTCAATCACGGGTGGGAAAGAAGCGTGGCGAAAGGTTAAAACACATTCCAATCTTTTCAGCCCCTTTAAGGCAACGCGCAGGTCAAGCTCGTGAACTGGCAGTCCCTTCCCCTCCCTGCTGCGATGGCGCACTACCCCCTTCAGAAGCAGCGCTTGCCTCCGTTTGAGTAGGTTTAACGGCACCGCTATACGCTTGCCACGTCCAATGCTCCACTTCGGGCATGTCTTTGCCGTAGGTCGTGACGTAGTGTTTGTGTTCGATCAGCTTGTTGCGAATGTGCTGTTTGGCGTAAGCACCGATTTTGCTCAGTTTAGGAACACGATCGATCACATCCTGGGCGAGGTGAAAGCGATCAAGGTCATTCAACACAACCATGTCAAATGGGGTAGTGGTGGTGCCTTCTTCCTTGTACCCACGCACATGCAGGTTGTTGTGGTTGGTGCGTTTGTAGAGGAGACGATGGATCAGCCAGGGATAGCCATGAAACGCAAAAATGATGGGCTTGTCTGTGGTGAAAATAGAGTCGAAGTCCCAACCAGAGATGCCGTGTGGATGTTCGCTAGGTGGCTGAAGCGTCATCAAATCGACCACGTTGACGACCCGCATTTTGAGGTCGGGAAAGTGCGATCGCAAAAAGTCAACTGCTGCCAGCGTCTCTAGAGTTGGCACATCCCCTGCACAGGCCATCACCACATCGGGTTCGCTACCCTGATCGTTACTGGCCCAGTCCCAAATGCCTAAACCAGCCGTGCAGTGTTTCACCGCTGCATCCATATCCAGCCACTGCAATTCGGGCTGCTTGCCTGCGACAATCACGTTGACATACTGACGACTCCGAAGGCAGTGATCGGCTACCGAAAGCAATGTATTCGCATCGGGTGGTAGATACACCCTCACGACTTTTGCTTTTTTGTTCGTCACGACATCGATAAACCCCGGGTCTTGATGGCTAAACCCGTTGTGGTCTTGCCGCCAGACATGGGAGGTTAGCAGGTAGTTGAGGGAGGCGATCGGTCTGCGCCAGGTGATATCCATGCAGCTTTCTAACCACTTGGCGTGTTGGTTAAACATGGAATCGACAATGTGGATAAACGCTTCGTAGCAGGAGAAAAACCCGTGTCTCCCCGTCAGCAAGTACCCTTCGAGCCAGCCCTGGCACATATGTTCGCTTAAAACTTCCATCACCCGCCCGGATGGATCAATGTGATCATCATCTGACAGGATCTCGGCCGTAGACACTCGATCGGTTACGTCAAGTACTGCATTGAGCCGATTGGAGTTGTTTTCATCTGGACTCATCATCCGAAAATTACGGCTCTCCAGGTTCGCCTGCATGACATCCCGCAGAAATTGCCCCAGAATACGCGTCGATTCTGCCATCTCAGTGCCAGGATTTTTGACCTCAAACCCATAGTTGCGGAATGGCGGTAGATGGAGATCTCGAAGTAAGAGGCCGCCGTTTGCGTGAGGATTGGCACCCATGCGTCGATCGCCCTCTGGCACAAGTTCCACCAATTCAGGCATCAGCCTTCCCTGCTCATCAAAGAGTTCCTCTGGTTTGTAGCTCTTCATCCAGGTTTCTAGCAGTTGCACATGCTCTGGATGGCTTGCCATTTCTGCCAGGGGCACTTGATGCGATCGCCAATAGCCTTCTGTTTTCTTACCATCCACCTCTTTAGGGCCTGTCCAGCCTTTGGGCGATCGCAAGATGATCATGGGGAAGGGCGATCGTTGCTGAAAGCCATGTACCCGCGCCTCTCGCTGAATGCTTTTAATCTCAGCAATGATGGTATCAAGCGTACTAGCCATCAACTGATGCATTGCTTCAGGATCAGAGCCTTCCACGAAATAGGGCTTGTAGCCATACCCCACAAACAAACTTTCTAACTCGTGCTGTGGGAGCCGAGCCAGCACCGTTGGATTTGCAATCTTGTACCCGTTGAGGTGCAGAATGGGCAAAACAGCCCCATCACGCGCAGGATTGAGAAATTTATTGGAATGCCAACTGGTCGCTAGTGGGCCTGTTTCCGCTTCGCCATCGCCAACCACACACGCGACAATGAGATCAGGATTATCAAAGGCCGCACCATAAGCATGTACCAGTGCATACCCTAATTCACCCCCTTCGTGGATCGACCCAGGCGTTTCGGGAGCGGCATGGCTAGGAATACCACCAGGAAACGAGAATTGCTTAAACAGACTTTTGATTCCTCCAGCATCTTGCGGAATGTTGGGATACAGTTCGCTATACGTGCCTTCTAAATAGGTGTTTGCCACCATCCCAGGGCCGCCATGCCCTGGGCCAGCGATGTAAATCACGTCTAGAGCCTGGGCTTTAATGACCCGATTGAGATGGGCGTAAACGAAATTCAATCCTGGTGTTGTCCCCCAATGCCCCAGTAGTCTTGGCTTGACATGCTCCAATTTGAGGGGTTCTTGTAGCAGCGGATTGTCAAGCAAATAGATCTGGCCGACTGAAAGATAATTTGCAGCACGCCAATACGCATGAATAGCCTGAAGTTCTTTGCTACTGAGAGGTTGCGGCTGTACTGAAGTTGCAACAGTCATAGATCCCATCTCCCAAATTTTAATGCTGGAATATCGCTGCTGAAAGCTGGCTCATACTTGACTTAATACATCTATGTCTTTGGCCGCACAGCAGTGTAGACATTGATCTCAAGCATGAAAGCATAGTGCCAGTCTTCGCTTAGTCAATCAGAGCCATCGTGATTTTGCGTCAACCAACAGGGGGAGATTTGGCAAGTCGATCGAATCTTAAAATCCCAGCCTTTGGAAAGCGCCTGACCTGAAAATAGCATCAACCGCTTGACGCTAAAGTTGTCTGAGAAATTAGCGATCGACTTTACTGTTGATGGTGAGCGTTGGTTCCTTACCTGTCGTTGGCACAAAAACGATGAGGGACGCTTCGCTAGCCACATTGATATAGCGAGTGCCTTCAGGGGTTTGCTCAGTTTTAACGGGAGTGCCTTGAATCCAGGTGATGCGATCGCGCTTGTCGTAAACATTCAGGCGCGTTTGTCCATCCTGGGTGAATACCCGCACGGCGTTACGTCGTCCCTGAAAAGTGACCAGGGTTTCATTAGCAGGCTGAGCTGCTGTCAAGCGAGTAAACCGTAGCGGGGTCTTTGTGCCTTGACTGTAGACCAACAGATAAGGGCCTTCCAATGTGACCCGCTCAGCGTTTTGAAGGGCTTGAAAGTACCGATTTTCTTGATCCATTACCGCAGGCGGGCAAAGCCTTTTAGTCGAGGCGATCGCGCCTACCGTAAAGCGGCGACCCATTAGATGCGCCTGGGCCATGTAGCGATTGCAACCGCCTTGTCCAGAGAGGCGATCGCGCCCATCAAACTGAAGTGTTGTTTGCAGATTATCAACAACTCCCGTCCCGTTCAAATCTTCTAGCAGCCATTCAGCATCCGCAAATGGGGGTTGAGATGGTTTGATCATTGCTCCATCAGTTTGCGCGATCGCGTCCATCTGTACTGCCTCTACAGGGGCGATTGCAGCATTCAAGCCAGCGATACCAATACTGACTCCCAGCAACATTGTTAAACCCGTTTTCATGGTCTTCCTCACACAACTTGTTCTGTCTGGTCGATCGGCAGCGTATTTAGCGATCGCAGCCTGATTGACAAAGAACAGCTTGTTTACTTTTTCACGATACGGGCTGACGAGCGAGCGGTAAGGCGCGTTTCAAAAAATGATCTCCCTGTGTGCTTGTAGCACCCTCCCCACAAGACAAGCAACCCCTTAAAGCCAATTACCGACTAGAATCAGCGCTGCCCAGTAGCCAGGATGGTGGCGATCGCCTGAGTGCTGCTGGAGCCAGGTTTTTTGAGCCGTTTGCAGCGCTTTTGCCCGACTCATACCTTGTTTAAGGGCCTGGTAGAAATGGGTAATCAGTTGCGCGGTGGCGGCATCATCTACCTGCCAGAGTGAGGCAACGGCACTCTTTGCACCCGCTTGAAGCGAGATGCCTGCAATACCCAGCGCATCGCGATCGCTCCCCACGGCAGTCTCGCAGGCCGTCAAGGTCAATAACTCCAGTACTCTTTCCTGACCAACTGAGCGCAGCATCTGGTACAGCGCATTCATCGTGAGCTTTTCGTTAAAGGCTGGCATTGGCGTTGAAGGTTGAGTGGGTTCGGTTTTGCCATAGGCCTCTCCCTTCTCCCCTCTCCCCTCTCTCACTTTCTTGCCTGTCACCAAAAACGTATCGCGTGCATCAATGCCAAAGCGAGCATGAGTAGCTAGATGTACGATTGGATAAGCATTGTGCGTCAGTTCTTGCTGCACACGATCGAGGGTAAACGCATCATCCAGTAGCCCTTTACTGCCAGGAATTGCGGCCTCAATGTTGTCAATCTCACCTTTAACGTAGCTGAGCGGTGCAAAGAAGGTTGGGCCGTCTACTGTCGCTGGTTTTGTTAAGCCAAATCCTAGCACTCGAAGCGATGCGCGATCGAGCGGCAGGGGATCAATGAGCGTCAGGCTGAGAGTACTGGCGATCGCATATTGTTCGACTAAAAACTGGTTGCCATCGTACAGTGCTGCCATCGGTACACTCCGCAAAATGCCGTCTTGGATGAAAACCAGCGTTTCAATGTGGGCCGCTTGCAAGTCCTGAGTAAAGGGGCGAATGAGCCAGTCGTAAACCTGCTGCGATGGCTCCTGGTAGGTACCAGCGAGATCAGAGCGTTTTTCTAGCCGACGACGCAGATCATTAATGGTTGTGGTAACGGTTTGGGCATTGGCAGGCAACCACCGCACCTGAGAGCGAAACTGCTGGTTTGGCAAAGGCAGGGTGAGAATCACCGCGACCTGTTCACCGAGAATGACGGAGCTAAGCACAGCCGTTTTGGGATCAATCACGGTAATCGGCTTGGCAATCGTGTTGAGGGTACAATCCTCACCCAGATAATTTTGCAACTCTGCCAGGCGCAGATGATCAATGGTTTCCAGCGCTGACTCAACGGTTGTAAGCGGTGCAAACGTGACAGCAGGCCCACCTTTGCTTTTACGATCTCGCTGGTCGCTTTCGGGTTGACGCTGTGCCTGCTTTTGCTGATTGGTTGCCTGGTTTAAGTAAAGGGCAGTGAGTTCTCGGTAAATGGGTTCGACCGTATCGCGAAAGTCAAACTGAAAATCGCGGCTGGCAATCGCTAACTCACCTCGAATGGTTTGTAGCGTTTTGACGGCAAGACTGTACGCGACGATCGCTGAGGAAAGCTTATTTTGCGCCCGTAAAAGGCGACCTGACTGCCATTCCCACAGATAGCGGCTGTCATAGTTTGCAGCGACAAGCTGCGCCTGCTGAGTCAGGGCTAGCGCTTGCTCATAGTCCTGACGGCATTCGTACACGTGTCCCAAACGCCCCAGCGCAAACGCTTCTGATTGAGGATCTTGAATTTGCCGCCCGATCGTCGCTGCTTGCTGCAACCATGCGATCGCTTGTAGGGGTTCTTTCACACTAACGCAATGGGTCGCGGGGTCGAGCGTCGTCTGCGCGCTTACCAGTTGCATTAGTGTCGCCAGGCGAATGGCTGCATATGCTTTATCACGAGTGGCTGGCAGGCCTTCTACAAGAGCCTGCGCCTGTTGCAGTGCACTAGTAGGCGTTAGATCAGATGCGGGCAAACTCCCTCCATTGGAACGATGGTCTCGATCGCCCCGGTACTGATCCTGATCCGCTATCAGCCCTAGCTCAAGATGTTGTAGCGGCACCACCAAGTTGAGCAACGATCGCAGTTCGTTCTGTGTATCTTTTTGGGCACGGGCAGTCTTGACGCTGGCTTCAAAGTAGCGAATGGCCTGGTGATGATAGTAATTTACACGTTGGGCCAGGGACTGTGCTTCTGCATCGTCATCAGACTGTTGAGCCGACTGGCGACGACGATCGTCTCGCTGTGCCAGGTTGGTATACGTGTTACCTAAGCCATTCAATGCAGCCAGTGTGTAGGATGGATAGTGCATCTGTTCGGCCAGCTTTAGTGTGAGCGCCAGATAGTGCAGCGCCTGATCGTAGTCACCACGCAAGCGGTAAGCATTTCCCAAGCTCCCAAAAGCCGCAATTTGACCTGAAGAGTCGACATGTGATCGGGCGATCGCGATCGCGCTCTCGCCTCCGCATGGTTGATCGACCTCTCCACACAGCAGGGCAATCGCTCTACGCTGCTGCCCCAGGCTGGTATAGACCTGAGCTTGTTCGGTCATCATTCTGCCGACTTGTAAAGGGTTGCTTGTTTGACGGTAATAGGCCATGAGCTGGGTCAGGTGCGCGATCGCGTGATCCATTGCCCCTATTTGCTGATCGGCTCGCACAAGATACTTCAAAACAGTCGCTCTGAGTTCAGAGGCATCAGCCGTAAGATTCAAAGCGGTTTGCCAGCGGGCGATTGCGCCCTGTACATCTCCACTCTGGTACTGCTCCCATCCTGTCTGGATGAGCTGAGGTGTATCAGTGGCAATGGCTCTGTCGCTCTCCCCTCTACTGTTGAACAAAACTTGTCCCCACCAAAGGCAGACGATCAGGCTTCCAAGAAACAAAACGAGGCGCAACACTTTTGAGCAGTGCAGAGAATTCAAGCGGCGCATAGGAGACAAATTTTTAACAGCAGCACAGGCAGGACGCTAGATTATGAACGTTAGACAACGAGCCGTCAAACGAAACTTGCCACTATGAGAACAGAACACAAAACAGCTCACGCTATGGCTGTCAAAGTGCGCCATCGCTTCAAGAATTGCCATTTTTGGGGCAAGCCGATCGCAACAGACCTTTTACATACTAACGACACACCTTCCCAACACAGGACCATACGAGTTTTGTGACAAACTTCTGCGAGAGAGCGAATCGTACAGGTACTCGACAATGCTTTTTGGATAAGTTAGCCATGACGAATTGGTTCTGAACAAGATGCCTCAGCAAGTTAACCACGTCTCAAGCTTAGGCTCGATCAACAGGCTTAATGCTCAAGACTCATCAAAGTTAACTGGGCTATCCCGTAAATTCATGTAATCGAGGGCTATATTCCTTTAGAACTTCATGCTGATGCCAGCAATCTAGCTGGGATGTTAATGATAGTCAATGTCTTGCCTCGTTATGCGGTAAGACGCGATGAGAGGCGTTGGGTCGAACGGTTGGTATTGGAGGTCGATTGAGGATGGCTGAACGATCGTGGTGGTTGCATTTGTTGTGCCACGGGCTGTGCTACCAGCTTGTGTTGCTTTGCTTTGTGGGCCTGAACGATCGTGCGTTGGCGCAGGTTGTACCCGATACTACCCTCCCGCCGGGAGAACGATCGCAGATATCTCCAGGCCCTCTCTTTCAGATCAACGGTGGGGCCGTTCGCGATCGCAATCTCTTTCACAGTTTTGAGCAATTCTCTCTTACGCAGGGGCAAGCCGCACTTTTTAACAACGCAGCAAACATCACGAATATTATTAGCCGTGTGACGGGTGGGCAACGCTCAAGCATTAACGGGTTAATCCGAGCTAACGGGACAGCCAATCTCTTTTTAATCAATCCCAGTGGGATTCTTTTTGGCCCCAATGCCGCTCTTAATCTAGGCGGTACGTTTCTCGCAACCACTGCCAGCGCGATGCAGTTCGGTAGCCAGGGTGTTTACAGCGCCACCAATCCCGAAGCACCGCCGTTGCTCACAGTCAATCCATCAGCGCTACTCTTCAATCAGCTCGCCAACCAGTCGATTATCAGTCAAGCCAGGTTACAGGTGCCACCCGGCCAAAGTTTGGCACTTGTCGGTGGGAATGTTTTGCTTAATCAGGGTGCGTTACTGGCTTCAAATGGGCGCATTGAGCTAGGAGGATTGGTAGGAAAGGGAGTGGTTGAGCTAGATGGCAGCGGCGATAAGCTGCACTTGAGCTTTGGCGCAACCGATCGATCACTAGCAGACGTAACGCTCATCAATCAATCAGAAGCCAACGTCCGGTCAGGCGGCAGCATCGGCATTCATGCTCAAAACTTCAGCATGGCAAACAGAAGCATCCTGCGAGGCGGTATTGCTCTCGGTGAAGGCTCACCAGGAAGCAAGGCAGGTGATATCGACCTTGACGTTCCCGGTGCTGTCACCCTGACGGAGGGCAGCTTTATTGCCAACTCAACCCTGGGGGAGGGTGATAGTGGCAATGTCAACATTGTGGCTGGTTCTGTGCTGATCAAAGAGGGGTCACAGGTGAACGCTAGCACGTTTGGGAAGGGCAACGGGGGAACGGTCACGATTCGATCTCAAGGTGCTGTTACCTTTGACGGTGAAGCTCCTAATAGGCAGTACAGTGGCACCTTTAGCCGTGTAAATGAAGGTGCCACAGGTAACAGTGGTGGTATCTACATCTTTGCCGATTCGTTGGCCGTGACAAATGGTGCGCTGTTGACTGCAAATACACTGGGCAAAGGCAACGCAGGCAGCGTTACGATTAATGTCAACCGAGATGTACGCTTTGTGGGTGTTAGTGCCATTGACCAGTTTCCCAGCGGTGCTTACAGCGGTGTGCAGGGCAAGGCCATTGGCAGCAGTGGTGGCATTAACATTACAGCACAAAATCTCTTGTTGGCAGGCGGCGCAGCGCTCGATGCCAGTACCTATGGGCGGGGTGATGCCGGTAAAATTGCGATTCAAGTGTCCAATGCTGTTCAGCTCAAAGGCACCCCGCCAGGCCAACTCGCCGATCCTGGCGGCATCTATAGCTTCATTGGTGAGAAAGCGATCGGCAATAGTAGTGGCATTAGTCTCAGCGCCCGATCGCTCTCTCTCGATAACGGCGCTGCACTGGTTGCTAGCACCTTCGGACAGGGAAATGCTGGTGACATCAACCTGCAAATTGTTGGTCCTGTCACTATAGATGGGGGAACAGTTTTCCTGCGTAATGACGGGACGACAGGTGTTTTTTCGAGCGGCATCTTCAGTAGCGTATCCACTATTGGGAAAGGCAATAGTGGACAGATTAACTTCACCGCTGACTCACTTGCTGTGACAAATGGGGCTGTGATTGCCTCTAGTACGCTAGGACGCGGTAAAACTGCCACTGTCAACATCAACATTACAGGTGCAGCTTTGTTTGATGGTGCTGGCTCAGATGGCTTTCCTAGCGGCATTTTTAGCCGTATAAGCTTTAATGCAATTGGCACCAGCGACATCACATTTACAGCGCGATCGTTGACCCTAACAAATGGGGCACAGTTTGTAGTGGGCAGGCGGTTTCCCACAGATAAACCTGATCAAAGCTTCTCGGCGGGCACGCTAAACGTCAACATCTTGGATGATGTTCGCATTACAGGTAAAAGTGCTGTAACTAATCTGCTAAGTGGCCTTTTTAGCGCGACGGATTCTCTAAGTAATGGTGGTGATATCAATCTTGCTGCGCGATCGCTCTACTTGCAAGATGGTGCAACCATTTCTGCCGAAAGCATGGGAAAAGGAACCGCTGGAAATATTGCCATTCGCCTGCGGAATCTTCTGCTAGTACAAGACGGTCAGATCTTAACCAGCGCGACGCAATCGGCAGGCGGCAACATTGCGATCGCGGCTCGCTTCATTGGTTTACAGGGCGACAGTGACCTCACCACGAGCGTCTTGAGTGGTGCGGGTGGGGGTGGCAATATCACCCTGAGCGCACGGGCGATCGTGGCACTAGATGACAGTGACATTCTGGCGTTTTCCCGCGATGGCAGTGGCGGCACCATTACCTTGAGAACGCCTGCTTTTTTTGGCTTTCGCTATCAACCCAATGCAACCAGCAATACAGAAACTCTAGACGGCAATAACCAGGTAGATGTCAATGCCAGTGGTAGGCTTCGAGCTGGAACCGTGACGCTGCCAGAAGTCACCCTTCAGCCCAGCGTAACTCCTTTGCCAACCGAGGTGATTGATACAAGCAGGCTCATCGCCCATAGCTGCATCGCGCGTAGTGCTCGTCAAGGCAGCTTCATCGTTACAGGAGCAGGCGGCTTGCCAAATCAACCAGATGATTTAGCCACAGCACCGTTCCCCACCTACACCACTACGCCAGGAGGCACCACTACACCAGGAGAGGCCATCAATCCGAGCGCAGAGGCTCCGCAAACCACGCCAGAAGCTCACTTAGACAAGGCTCTCCCGTCCTCAGAAGAAGTCATGGCTGAAGTGGATGGTATCTACCAACTGGCAAGCGGAGCACTTGTTTTAGGGCGATCGTGCAATGGTCGATGAGCGTTAAAGGGCTGAAAGATCACAGGATGCAGACCAAGACCTGAGGCACAGCACCACCGTCTTTCCAAATGTGGAAAGTGATGTGCACAACAAAGGAAGGTATTTGGAGAGCAACCGTCCTAAGCTACTTTCATGCCCGAAGCATCAATCTTTTGGGTTGCCCTGTATAAAAGCTGGTTTTTGACCGACTTTCCTCTGGTTTGATCTTGTACAACCGCTCTCAACTTGGCCCTGATCGCGTTCCTGGAGCAAGGTCATCTAAAAGCATCGTTATGCAGTACGAGCGTGATCGCATGATTCGAGCCATTCTGCTTCGCTCATTCATTCAGCGATCGTCCGCATAGCCAACAGAGATTCGCCCCAGACCCATCCCTGGGGCTTCCTTATCTAATCCATGATTTTTCGAGCGCCTTCTGAAGTGCTCCGACCCAGGCTTCTTCCTAGACATGCTGTCAAAACGACCTCGAAGAAGTATCCCCCAGCCTCGTGCTGGGGTTTTTGTTGGGAGTACAGGATTCTCACGGTCGATCGCAACGGTTGCCGCTAAGATGATAATCGGCCCTCTGCAATCATTGCTCTGTTCGCGCCTCATGTCTTCCAAACACCGCCCTTCTAACCAAACGCCACCGAATCCTGCCGACAAAGGGCGGGTTGTCTATTCTGAATTTGGTCACACTGACCATGCAGAAGCTCTCAAGCGAGCAGTGCCAGACTTGCCACCCAACCAGCAACACTTGAGAGTAGAAGCTTCTCGTGCTGGGCGAAAGGGCAAAACAGTCACGATCGTGCGCGGGTTCCAAGCCAGTTCAGAGACGCTTGCAGATATCCTCAAAAAGCTCAAAGCCCACTGTGGGGCGGGTGGAACTGTGAAAGAGAATGAACTTGAGATTCAAGGCGACCACAAACAAAAAGTCGTTGAGTTTTTGATCAAGCTTGGCTATAAGGCAAAGGGCAGTGGAGGCTAACAAATCAGCTTTAGTAGCTTGTGTAGAAGTTTTGAGTTGAAGGGCGATCAGCGGGCAGGGGGCAGGTAGAAGTTTTGAGTTTTGAGTTTGAAGTCACAAAGAGGTTTGAGGTTAGTTAGTTCTGACACCTCTCGCCTCTCACCTGCTTTCTGCCAGCTTCTAACAACCAACAACTTTTCTTGAATGCCCAACGGGCTATACAACCAACAATAGTCTAGTCACGTCTGCCAGCAAGGTTGTTTCTTACAAAGCCTGTAAGGACTGCTAGTGTCGTCTGGTGCCGAGAATGCCGCCCAGCACTCCCCGCACAATGCTCTTACTTTTGGAGCCGCCTAGCGCCTGGGCAGCGGTTCCAGCCATGTTGATGAGAAATTTTTCGCGTTCACGTGCAATCCGTGCGTCTTCCCTGGCTTGCGCTGCTGCTGCTTTTTCAGCCTGTTTCTGGGCTTGAATCGCCTCTTTTTCAGCCAATTGCCGTTCTTTTGCCGCTAGCTTTTCCGCCTCAGTCATCGCGATCGCTTGAGCGGCTGAGGCGGCTTTCTGCTGCAACCGTTCGTAGGCGGATTCGCGATCTTCTACGGCTTCGTAATGCCCATACAGCACTGAACTGTGGATGGTTTGGTCGCGCTGTTGCGGGTCGATCGCGCCAATATGACTCTGGGGTGGCAAGACAAACGCACGCTCAACCATCGTTGGCGCTCCTTGCTCATCCAGAAAGGAAACCAGCGCTTCACCAACGCCTAGTTCTACGATCGACTGTTCAACGTTCACGGATGGGTTAGGGCGAAACGTTGTCGCGGCCGCTTTGACTGCTTTTTGATCCAGCGGTGTAAAGGCTCGTAGCGCATGCTGTACCCGATTACCCAGTTGCCCCAGCACTTTTAATGGCACATCCAACGGATTTTGGGTGCAAAAGTAAATGCCAATACCTTTAGAGCGAATCAAGCGGACAACCTGTTCAAGCTTTTCTTGCAACGCTTTGGGGGCATCGGCGAACAACAGATGCGCCTCATCAAAGAAGAACACGAGTTTTGGTTGCTCCAGATCACCTACTTCTGGCAGTTGCTCAAAAAGCTCAGACAGCAGCCAGAGCAGAAAGGTAGCGTAGAGTTTGGGAGACTGCACCAGTTTGTTGGCAGCAAGAATATTGATGATGCCGTAACCCCTGGCATCGGTTTGAAGCAAATCCATCAAATTAAGTGACGGTTCGCCAAAAAAACGATCGCCCCCCTGTTGCTCTAAGGTCAGCAGTCCTCGCTGAATGGCTCCAACACTAGCCGCTGAGATGTTGCCATAGGTAGTCTTAAAATCTTTGGCGTTGTCGCCCACAAACTGCATGAGCGATCGCAGATCTTTGAGATCCAGCAGCAACAGACCTATGTCGTCAGCAATGGTAAATGTAATCTGAAGAACACCTGACTGCGTTTCGTTGAGATTCAGCAGACGAGCCAGCAACAGCGGTCCCATTTCAGAAATGGTAGTACGTAGCGGATGCCCCTGTTCACCGAACACATCCCAAAATTCGACGGGGTAGCTGGCAAACTGAAAATCGGTTAGTCGTAACGTTTGAAGGCGATCGCGCAACTTTGGCGTGCCGCTTCCTGGCTGACTCAAACCGGACAAATCGCCCTTAATATCCGCCATAAAGACGGGCACCCCAATCTGGCTAAAGCGCTCGGCAAGCACTTGCAGCGTCACCGTTTTACCCGTACCTGTAGCACCTGCAATCAACCCATGACGGTTAGCCATTGCAGGTAAGAGGCTGCAAACATAAGGGCGATCGGCGGCAATAACCTTAGCGATCAGCAGCGAGTTTGGCATAGCAAAGGACGCTCTCTGTAAGAAGTCTTCTGAATTATACAAAGAGGCATGAATGGTATAGAAAGAAATCAGGGGTTGCCACTGCCAACCATTTCCACCACTCGAAGGCACCTTTTATCGGTAAGATACGTCAGCCTTTTCAGCATTGCATGTGAGCATCTACGTCGCTTTGACTTAGAGTGAGTCAACAGTAGAGTGAGTCAACAGTTCTGCACATCTGGTAGAGCATATGCTTCAACTTGAGCGATGGCTTCGATGCCTCGGCACGGCTGCAAAGCAACGTTGGTTGAGGTCTGTTTGGAAAGGGCATTGGAAAGGGCAACAGTGGCCATCACCTCAGCCGCACTGCAACACACGCAGCCCTCACCAACTAAATGTTTATCAACAAAATGTGCGCTGGCGTTGGATCATTCTGTTTCTGGCTGCGACCTTCCTGAGCCTCTCGCTGCATCGGCTACCCCTGGCAGACGCCGCAACACTTCAGCTTCCCCTTGCAACCAAGGGCGCTCAAATCATTGATGCCAACGGTCAGGCAGTTTTGCTACGAGGCGTTAACTGGTTTGGCATTGAAACCGAAACGCAAGTGCCTCATGGTCTTTGGGCGCGTGACTACAAGGAAATGTTGGCGCAGATTAAAGGGTTGGGCTACAACCTCATTCGGCTGCCGTATGCAGTGCAGAGCTTACGTGCAACAGCCATCAGCGGGGTTGACTTTACGATCGGCAGCAACCGCGATTTACAAAACAAAACGCCCCTTGAAGCGATGGATTTGATCATCCAGGAGGCGCAGCGGCAAGGGCTGATGATTTTGCTTGATAGCCATCGTCTCAACAACCAGCAGATTCCTGAGCTTTGGTATGGCGACGGGTTTACCGAAGCTGACTGGATTGATACCTGGAAATTACTGGCAACCCGCTACCAGAGACAGCCCAACGTGATTGGAGCAGACCTGAAAAACGAACCGCACGGTCGCGCCAGTTGGGGTACCAACGATCGCGCAACCGATTGGCGACTGGCAGCCGAACGAGCGGGTAATGCCATTTTAGCGATCGCCCCTCACTGGCTCATCGTCGTCGAAGGAGTGGAACGCAATGTTCCTGGGCAAAAGCTCTCCGGTCACTGGCAGGGAGGCAACTTGGAAGGTGCGGGACGCTACCCAGTGCGCCTCAACAAGCCAGGTCGGCTGGTCTACTCACCCCATGAATACGGCCCTGGTGTTTACAATCAGCCCTGGTTTTCAGAGGCGGCCTTTCCCAAAAATCTGCTCAACCGCTGGGAGATTGGCTTTAACTACCTCGCAAAACGTAACCTTGCCCCCATTCTGATCGGTGAATTCGGTGGGCGGCAGGTAGACACCACGTCTAAAGAGGGCATCTGGCAACGGCAGTTCGTTAGCTTCATTCAGCAGCAAAAACTCAGCTTTAGCTACTGGAGTTGGAACCCTGACAGCAGCGATACAGGGGGGATTTTACAGGCCGATTGGCGCACGGTAGACCAGGCAAAACAGCAATTACTCAACCAACTCCTACCCACTCCTGGAACTACTGTACGTGTGTTATCTGTCAGGTCATCGGTTCAGCCTTCTCTTGCTCCGATCGTCTTGCCATCACCGTCACCCGCCTCGATCGCCCCTTCAAGCTCAGATCAACAGCTACAGGTACAATCAACCATCCAATCAGACTGGCAAACAGGCTTTTGCACGGCCATTCGGGTGACCAACCAGAGCAGCAGCAGCCGTCGAAACTGGCGCTTAAGCTTTCAAATGAACCAGGCAACCATGCGTAATAGCTGGAACGGCACCTTCACCCGACAAGGATCTCGCTACACCGTAGAGCCACCCGAATGGGGACGAGTCATTGAGCCGAATCAGTCCATTGATCTGGGCTTTTGTGCCGCCAAACGAGGAGCAGACTATCAGTTAAAAAAACTGGCCGTTTCTAGTCAGTAGAGCATCGGCTGAAGGCTTAAAGGGTGACTTTCTAACTCCTTCTAAAACTATTGACTCCTACGTTGCCCGTAGAACCAATCACTTTAACTCCTTTCCTCTTCCCCCTTGTCCCCTTCCCCCTACCCCTTAACTCAAAACTTTTCCGCTAATCGCCAAATAACTCAAATGTCCTTCTCCTTGCCGATCAGTGCCGAGTGTCAAACATTTAGGTAAGCTGTATACAGAGGAGCAGTTTTGGGAATTCTGCTTAAATAGGCTACAGTCTTGTCTGACAGCTTATAAATTGTGCTGACGGCAGTGACCTGATTTCAACCCTGTGATGGGTACTGGTTTATCTCTGCGGCTAATGCCCCACCCTGAGCCTCCCAACTGGGAATGAAGGAAATCCCACTATGCTTGTCTGTCCTCAATGCCAGTTTGAGAATCCCAATACCAATAAGTTTTGCCAGGAATGCGGCACATCGCTGACTCAAAACACCTGCCATGAGTGCGGCAGTCTTGTACCGTTTGATGCGGTGCAATGTGAGGAATGTAGCGAGATTGCAGGGGTCATTTGGTGGGCGCTTATTGTTGGTGCGCCGCGTGGATCTTCTGAAAGCTCTTCCAATATTGCCACAGCACCAAACGTAGCTGTCGTAGATGCTACAGCAGCGATTAATGACGAGCAACCCCAAATATTTCTCGATCGCCGTCAGCGCTATCGGCTGTTAGAGACGCTACCATCCTCAGATGCCGCTCAACTTGAAAGGCACGTTAGAGTTTTGGATTGCCAACCGTTTCAGATGTCGCTCCTAGAAGCGCTGGCGAAACAGGGATCAGAGTCTTCCTCAATAGGACAGCCCCAGAATGAAGGTCAAGCTAACGGAGTAGACGATAGTGAGCTTACAGCATCAGGCAAGCGGCTGCCTTCGGTACAAGCAATGGCTGTGCCTACGATCGCTCAACCATACTTAACACTGGGCAGTAAATTTCATCAAGCCCTACCCGTTATTCACGATGCCTGGCAGCAAGACGGACAGCAAATTATTTTGCTAGAAGATCGGGCGACTTTACCACGCCTGATTGATTTGTGGCTAGATGATGAAGTCTCCCTGCCGCCTCTGCAGCTTTTGCATTGGCTCTACGAAATGGTCGAGCTATGGAGTGCCCTGGAAGCGTGGCAAGCCTGCCGAAGCTTACTAGAGATTGACAACCTGAAAGTAGACGAAGATCAAGCGCTTTGCTTGCAGCGCCTGTATTCTGACCTGCCAACGGTACCGCTCACCTTGCGCGATCTAGGGCAATTGTGGCAGACTTTGTTCGCCCAATCGCAGCGGACTCAAATTGGTGCCATCTACGTGCTGCTAGCCGATTTAGAGGCTGGCAAACTAGAGACCATCGCCGATTTGCGATCGCGCATTGAGGAAATTGCCCACGAACTCCAGGCGAACCAGCCTGAGACTGAGACTATGCCCGATTTTGAAAGCTTTGAACCGACTGACGCATCTATCGTTGACCCCGCGATCGCACCAGAGCAGGCATCCCCTTCAAGCAGTGCCGAACTGAATCCCTCCACGGCTGCGACTCGTTTAGAAGTGCCCCTACCAGAGCCAACCCTACCGCCAGAAGGCGATAACGATAACGATGACCTCCCAACCGTCGTTTTACCCATGCAGTTGTTCAGCCTAGAAGATGCTGGACGAACCGATATTGGTCGGCAGCGTGATCACAACGAAGATTACTTTGGCATTGAAACCCAAACCGCAAAACTGGAAAGCCCGTCTGGAAAGACTGTCCACGCCCGCAACCTCTACATTTTGTGCGATGGCATGGGCGGACACGCAGGCGGCGAGGTAGCCAGCGCGCTAGCGGTCGATACTCTGCGTCGCTATTTTCAAGAAAAGTGGCAGAGTACGCCTTTTTCAGATGGTGCTGCCAACAAATTGCCGGGACCAGATGTGCTCATTGATGCTGTTCAGCTTGCTAATAAAGCCATTTATGACGTCAACCAGCAAAACGCACGCTCGGGCAGTGGACGCATGGGTACTACGCTGGTCGTTCTATTGATTCAAGATACCGAAGCCGCCGTAGCCCATGTAGGCGATAGTCGCCTTTATCGCTACACCCGCAAACGTGGGCTAGAGCAAATTACGATCGACCACGAAGTCGGTCAACGCGAGATTCAACGGGGGGTTGATCCTGATATTGCCTACGCTCGACCTGACGCATACCAACTCACGCAGGCGCTAGGCCCCCGCGATGAGCATTTCATCAAGCCAGACATTCAGTACGTTGAACTCAACGAAGACACCTTACTGCTGCTATGTTCAGATGGGCTGACTGATAATGACTTACTGGAAACTCACTGGCGCACACATATAGAGCCGCTACTCAGTTCGCAAGCCAATTTAGAGCAGGGAGTATCGCAACTAGTTGAGCTAGCCAACCAATTCAATGGGCATGACAACATTACGGCGATCGCCATTCGCGCTAAAGTGCGCCCCAATCTGGATCATTTACGCTAGCACCCGGTACGGCTGATATGGTTGAGTTGATCGTGATTCAAAGCAGATACAGTTGGGCGAACCGCCAGCTCTAGCCAATTGTGCATGTTGGGCAAGCATCACGTTGGGTCGGTATCACGTTGGGCAAACAAACCTTGAGCAGACCCTTAGCCGCAGCACCTAGACACTCTACAACCCTCTGTTTAACGTCTAGAGTTCACCGTCCAACATGGTCATTCTGACCCTCCTCCACCCTCAATACAGAACACCACTCAAGCAGTGGTGCTTTCAAAGCGAGTCGCTGATTCGGATTGGTCGCGCACCGGGAAATCATGTCATCCTGGATGATCTGCTGGTGTCTCGACACCATCTAGATTTACGCCAGGTAGACGTCTCTGCGACAGGCACTACGGTTGGGGGAACGGCCTCCTGGCATCTCGTGAATTACAGTTCTAACGGCACCTATGTCAACGGAGCCGTATTGTCCCAGGGGCTAATCACAGAGACGTCCTTGCTGCAACTCGCTCACGGGGGGCCGTTACTCAAACTACAAATCTTAGCGGCAACGGGATCAGCCGTCCTATCTCAGTCTGCGATCATCAAAGAACCTCAACTGCCAGCCATTCCCCAGACATCGCCAGTACTCAAGCAACCGCAGCGGATACCCTGTACCCATAGTGGCAATCCCGCCGCCAACTTGTTTTGTACGCACTGCGGGTTGCCTGTCAAGGTCGAAAAAACGATTCGACAGTATCAAGTGCTGCGCGTGCTGGGCAAAGGCGGTATGGGTACCACCTACCTGGTATGGCATCCGGCTTCCATATCAGCCACTGGAGAACCACAGAATGCGCTACGCGTACTCAAAGAAATGAACGCCGATATGGCGAAAATCCCTAAAGCGCAGGAACTCTTTGAGCGAGAGGCAAGTACGCTGAAACAACTTAACCATCCTGGTATTCCTAGATTCTACGACTTCTTTATTGAAGCGGGTAAGAAATATTTAGTGATGGCGCTGCTGCATGGTCAAGATTTGGAGAAGCGGCTGCGTCAGCATGGCCCGGTCTCACCCCAACAAGCGATCGCCTGGATGATGCAAACCTGTGACGTGCTGGGCTATCTCCACACGTACCACACGCCCATCATTCACCGCGACATCAAACCGGGCAATTTGCTGGTACAGGCAATCACCAACCGCATCGCTGTACTAGATTTTGGCGCGGTCAAAGCGGTAGGAATTCCCTCTGGCACTCGCATTGGGGCAGAAGGGTATGCCGCGCCTGAACAAGCTCAGGGACGACCAGTAACCCAATCTGATCTTTACGCGATCGGCCCCAGCCTCATCTACTTGATTACAGGCGAAAACCCCAGTCGTCTTTACAAAAGGACGAGCAACGGCTATCAATTTATGTTGGATGACTACGCTGACATCACGCCCTCATTGCGCCAAGTCATTGATCACGTCACGCAACCTCGCGCTTGCGATCGCTACCAGTCTGCAAAAGAGCTAAGCCAAGCGCTAGCCAACTGCCTATAAGAAAGGCTAAAAGATAAATAACGAAGGATAAAAAGCGTTGACCTTTAGCCCTTAGCCTTCATCCTTTCTTTCCTACTCTTCTTCTTCCCAGCTTTCAACCGCCAGCAAATCGCTCACGGGGTCTTGCATGGTGAAATCAAACGATAGTAACTCTTGCTTCCAGTGAGACCAGTCGTCTCCATAGAGAAGCGCAATCTTCCAAATGCTGTCTGTTGGTTTTAGCAGCTTGCCATCGACGAGTGATCGCACCTGACGCTGCAATTTAACCATTGGGTGGGTAACCTGCTGGCTCATACCGATTTTGGTCATGTAATTGAATTTTGTAAATACTCTGCTCGACGCTTCTCAATAATGTCTTGGCAACGTGTAGATGAATGCTATGACGGAGAAGCAGCCGTTTCAGCCATTGATATTAGCATACTCCAATGAGCTGACAACTAATTCCTAAAAAAGGTAGTTTTAATAGGGGAATTACCGAACCGAAACCGCCCATGAAGCAACTGCACAGACATTAAACAGCTTCTTCACCAGCAGGGTGAAAGCGCGGATGGAGAAGTGAGCTGACAGGGCGACCTTGCTTAAGGTGCTCTTCCACGATCGTCTGCACATCCTGAGCCTTCACTCGGCAGTACCAGGTGTCGTCCGGCAAAACCCGCACGGTGGCACCCATATTGCACTGCCCCTGGCAGCCACAGCCGATCACCATTGTACCGGGAGTCGCCCACGCTTGAAATGAAGCCAGCACAGCCGCTGACCCATTTCTCAAACAATTGGTGTATTGACAAACTAGAACCTGGCGACCGGAGTTCATGCGTAAAAGTTAAGAGTTTTAAGTTTTGAGTTTTGAGTTACGAGCAATTGAATTCATCACTCAAAATTCAAAACTACTTCCTAAACCCTTTGCCTCGACTGGCAGATGCGACGGTGAGGCAGTTCTCAACCTGCGATCGCAAGGCTTCGTGATCCAGATTTTGCCCAATCAACACGAGCTGATTTTTAGGTGCGCCTTTCCAATCATCATCATCGAGCGAAAAGCGCTTGCCGCTGAGGTGAAAGATATGACGTTTGGGGCTTTCGCTGAACCAGAGAATGCCTTTAGCCCGGAAAACATTGGCGGGTAACTGGTTATCCAAAAAGAATTGAAATTTGCGAATGTCGAAGGGCTTATCGCTCGCAAAGGAAACAGACGTAAAGCCGTCGTTCTCCAAGTGATGCGAGTGATGGGCGTGATCGTGGTCATGCTCACAATGCCCATGATCGTGGTCGCAGGCAGCATGATCGTGATGCTCATGGCTGTGGTGCTCATGCCCAGCATGATCATGATCGTGATGCTCGTGACCAGAATGATCATGATCGTGCGCGTTCTCATCCGGGTCAAAGTATTTGTCGGATTCAAACAACCCCACGCTTAGCAGCATTGCCAGTGGCACCTGCCCTTTCACCGTCCGAAGGATTCTCGCCCCTTCCTTGATGTCGCGGATTCTGACTTCGAGTGCATCCAGGGTGGCTTCTTCTACCAGATCGGCTTTGTTGAGCAGAATGATGTCACCGTAGCTAATCTGGCTGTAGGCCGCTTCGCTATTGAACAGATCCAGGCTGAAATTCTCGGCATCGACCAGGGTAATGATGGAATCGAGTCTGGTCATGTCGCGCAGTTCGGTGCCCAGAAAGGTGAGCGCTACAGGTAGGGGATCAGCGAGTCCAGTGGTTTCCACAACGAGATAGTCGATCGCGTCTTGTCGCTCCAGCACTTTGTAAACCGCTTCGACCAGATCATTATTGATGGTGCAGCAGATGCAGCCGTTGCTCAACTCCACCATGTCTTCGCCCGTGGTGATGATGAGTTCGTTATCGATCCCAATTTCGCCAAATTCGTTCACCAGAACGGCTGTTTTAACCCCTTGCTGGTTCGTCAGGATATGGTTAAGGAGGGTGGTTTTGCCGCTACCCAAAAAACCTGTAATGATCGTGACGGGTAAGCCATGCTTGGGAGCATTGATCGCAGAGGATGAGGCAGGAGTGACCGCTGATTGCATAGCGCAAATGTTCGAGACGTTAGAGAATGCAGAGTATAGAGCTAGCCAGCAGCCGTTGCAAACAATGGTTTCTGGTAAACGCCGGAAGACTCAAAGCGTTTTGCTCACTTCCCCCTTATTATTACCGATCTGGAGTAGGTTGTTCGATAGCAAAGAAATCGATCGCCAATAAACCGATCGCTACCCCGTTAACCCTGTTATTTCTGTTTGTCCCTTTCTATTCGCCCACTGCTGTTTGCCCATTGCCATGCCACTAACGCTTTACAACACGCTCACTCGTCGCAAAGAACCGTTTGAACCGATCGAACCGAGCAAGGTGCGGATGTATGTCTGCGGCATCACGGCGTACAACTACTTTCATGTGGGCAATGCAAGAGCGTTTGTGATGTTTGACGTGGTGCGACGCTACCTCATGTGGCGCGGCTATACCGTGCGCTATGTGCAGAACTTTACCGACATTGACGACAAGATTCTGAAACGGGCACTGGCAGAAAACACCACAATGGGGGCCATTGCTGAGAAATATATTGCCGCCTATTTTGAGGATGCCGATCGCCTAAATATTCTCCGTGCCAATGCGTATCCACGAGCAACCCACACGATCGATGGCATTCAGCGCCTCATTCACGAATTGGAGCAGCGTCAGTACGCCTATGCTGCCGATGGAGATGTCTATTACGCTGTACGCCAGTTTCCAGACTACGGCAAGCTTTCGGGACGCAAGCTAGAGGACATGCAAGCAGGGGCTAGCGGACGTGTGGATGTAGATGAAGACGCAGGCAAAAAGAAAGATCCCGCTGATTTTGCATTGTGGAAAGCTGCCAAACCGGATGAACCATTCTGGGAATCACCGTGGGGCAACGGCAGACCCGGCTGGCACATTGAATGCTCGGCGATGGTGCGCGATGAACTGGGTGAGTCGATCGACATTCACGCAGGCGGTATGGATCTGACCTTTCCCCATCACGAGAACGAAATCGCCCAAAGCGAAGCGGTTACAGAAAAGCCACTGGCGCGGTATTGGCTCCACAACGGCTTCATCAATATGGATGGCGAAAAGATGTCCAAATCGTTGGGCAATTTTCGACTCACGCGCGATTTATTAACCACCTATGACCCAATGGCATTCCGGTTGTTTGTGCTTCAGGCGCATTACCGCAAGCCGATCGACTTCACCGCTGATGCTATGGATGCGGCTGCCAACGGTTGGAAAACCCTCAAGGAAGCACTCCAGTTTGGCACCCAGTTTACTGGATTGCCCGGATGGTCATCTGAAGTCGATGCGCTAGATCAGGAAACGATCGATCGCTTCAACGAGGCAATGGACGACGACATCAACACCCCGATCGCCCTTTCGGTTGTCTTTGAACTGGCAAAGTTGCTCAGTCGGGAAGGCCATCAATTAGTGCATCAAGACAAGCCCGATCTGACGATCGAACACTTGCAGCAACAGTGGCAGACCTTTATTAAGCTCATTGATGTGCTGGGTTTAACCGCTCAGACAGCCATAGAAGTGGCAACTGCATCGGATGGTTTAACAGACTCCAAAATTGAAGCCCTGATTCAGCAGCGGCAGGAGGCGCGACAGTCGAAAAACTGGGCAGAGAGCGATCGCATCCGCAACGAGCTTCAGGCACAGGGCATTACGTTAATTGACCAGAAGGATGGCGTAACGCGATGGCACCGCAACTAGGGAAAGGATAAAGGATAAAAATGAAAGAAGACTGTGTTTTAGAAACTGTGACCTGTCTCCTTGATTCTTTGAATTCTCTACAGACTGAAGGATCTTCAAACTCTTTCAGCCTCTAGCTTTCAGACTTTGTTTTTTTAGCCTTTAGCTTTTAGACTTTATCCTTTCTTCCCCTATGTCCGACCAGCGCATTACCATTTCGCTTTCTACCATCTTCAGCATCCTGTTGACCGTGCTGCTGTTGGTGTTGCTGTGGCAGTTGCAGAGTCTGCTGATTGTGCTGATGATCTCAGTGATCTTGGCGGCGACCCTTAGCCCGATCGTGAACTGGGCAGAAAGTCGGCGAGTACCCCGGTGGTTAGCGGTGATTGGTGTGTACCTGACGCTGATTGGTGGGTTTGTCGGCGCGGGTGTGCTGATTGGCCCCACAGTGGTGGAGCAAACCGATCGCCTGATTACCCAAATTCCCGTTTATTCAGAAACCCTGTTCAACTGGGTTCAGGGGCTTGCCTTGCGACTGAATACGTCTCATCCAGAGCTTGTGCCGCAACTGGTGAATCCGCAAGCGTTGACGAACTGGGTGTTTCGCTCCAGTCAACAGGTGTTGCTGCGATCGTTCGGTTTAACAAAAAACATTGTGGGCGCATTGTTCAGCGTCATTCTTGTTCTGCTGATTTCCGGCTATATGGTAGCAGGCAGCAAGACGTTGATCCAGGGCGTTGTGCAACTGTTTCCCCATCCGTGGGATCGTCGTCTCGCCGCACAAGTCAAGCCTGTAAGCCAGCGTATGGGTGGGTTCATTCAAGGTCGCGTGGTTGTTTCTGCAATCCTGGGGGTTGTCACGACGGTCGGCTTAAACGTTCTGGGACTGTCTGAAGTATCCCTGGCACTGGGCGCGATCGCAGGCTTGACCAATCTGATTCCTTTTGTTGGCCCTTTCCTGGGAGCGATCCCAGCTCTCATCGTGTCCCTATCGATGGGTGGGGTCACCTGGCTATGGGTGTTGCTGCTGTTTGCGATCGTGCAAAACCTGGAGAGCTATATTCTTGATCCCTTACTGGTCGGCTCCTCTGTCAACATCCATCCGCTGTATCAACTTTTAGCTGTGTTTGGCGGCACTCAGGTTTTAGGTATTCTTGGCGCGGTCATTGTGCCGCCGTGGGTGGCTGGTGCTGCTGTTCTGCTGGAAAACCTGTATCTTCGCCCCAAACGCATTGCTGAAGCCAGAGCAGAGCGATCGCGCAAGCGGGAGACAATGAACGCAGAGAATCCCACTGGTGACGCTGATACGGCAACCACGAGTAAGTTGGTTCGCACGTAAAGTTTGCCTGTAAGAAATACATAGTAGGACTTACGCATTTGCCCCCAACCCTCCATTTTGGCGGCTTTCATTGGCTCGATTCCCCCTTTCTTGTATACCCCCCAAATGCCCCCAAGGCCATAAGTTGGGGACTAGGAGGTGAAAGATGACCGCTTTTGCGTAAGTCCTGGAAGAAAAGGTAGGATTAATGCTTCAGTTCAAGAATCGCAATTTCGGAGGACAATAAACGGGGATGCTGTCTTTCTGGATTTCACGGCAATGATGACGATCGCCCTCAACGCAAACTTGATCAACGCGCTTGATCTAGCACCAATTCAAACGGTCGTGGACTCACTCTTAAAGCAGGGAAGCATCATAACGCATGAACAACAGCTTCAGTTCGCGATCGACTATCCGCAAGCGCCAGATGATCCCCGCGAGTTGCCAGAAATCCCTGAAGTGCGCCTCTGGTTCATTCGACTGGATGCGCGCTATCCCTGGTTGCCTTTCTTATTGGACTGGAAAGCAGGCGAACTAACCCGTTACACAGCCATGTTAGTGCCCCACCAATTCCACCCCAAAGATGGCATTCAATACAATCCAGAAGCATTAGAAATCTTTGTGATGCACAAATTATTTGCGCTAAGCACCTGGATGCAACAACACGGCATTGATGGCAACGCTCGACTCAAAGCCATGACTCAAATGTTTGGCTACGAGATCGACAACGACTTTTTTGAACTGCTGTGAACTGACGGGATCACCAGTCCAACTCAGTCGAATAACTTTGTACGCTGCACTGGAGCACGGTTACTAGGTTGCCACGCCAAGTTGCTTAAAGTGAGGGGCCGAGTCTCTTACACCCCAGCGGCGCTTAATTAAACCAGCTTCCATCTGAAACCATTCGATCGCCAGGACTTCAGAGGTCAAATTTGTAGGCTGCTGACCACGGAGTTCTACTTCTAACTTCATGTCGAATGAGTGGTGAAGCTAAGACCAGAGCGGAGCAATCTGATCAAACTGGCCCCAACCTAAAGCGCAGTAAATGAGTAGACTTCCTGCATGAATCATGCGGGGTGTGCCAGTTCGTAGTTCAGCAACCCAG
>NZ_JCACKR010000158.1:0-15609 GCF_059505485.1 Stenomitos rutilans | reverse complement strand
GTTCTCCTCGCTGCAACTCAACGGGTTCTAACTGTAAGAGATCTATTGATGTTGCGATCGCGCAACTAAACTATCTAAGAACGCGATCGTTTGCATGTCACCGTGTGCCTGCTTAACGGCCAGCGCAACGTTGTGGCAAAACAGACTACAGGAGCACTATCACACCAACCATGTAGAGCCGTGATCATTGTAAGACCGTGACAAAGGTTGGGAGAGGGAAGTTCCAAATTTGACAAACATCTACATGATCAGGGTATCTATGGCGATCCAGCGTCTTGCGGTTTCGTGCCAGTCGATCGCTTCAAACGAACAGGTATGCCTCGTGTTAGATGAGTCACTTGAAGGAAACGAATATCGTTTAATCTCGTCAAATTCAATTAGCTAGTTGTTTCTTGTAATCGACCTATGCGCTTTTCACGTTTATTGCTTCACAGTTGCCTACTGCTCACCGCCAGCGTGGGTGCAACCTTGTACAGTACGGTTGGGCAAGCCGCAGAGAAAGTGGTCTTAAAGTACGGCATTTTTCAAGAGTCTATCTCTGTCGCTGAGCTTTCAAGCTTTGCCGAAACGGGCGAACCATCGCCTACCTTAGCAGCCTACATGAAGCTGGCAAACAAGAAACCAGAGGAAATACGAGATGCGTTGACCAAGCAGGTCACCGTTAGCGCCGTTGTCGTTGATCGAGCGTTAAACAATGCTGTAGGAGAGCGTGTGCTAGACGAAGTTGGCAGCACGATCCACACCTCTACTAACACCGCCAATCGTCAGGCGTTGCGGTCGGCACTCGTCCTCTCGGCCAGCGATGACAGCAAAATCTCGCTGATTGAGGCGATCCAAAAATACCCCACACAGGAAGTGGAGGTGGAAGGCGATCGCTTGGTGGATACGGCGACTAAGCTCAGCGAACTCGAAAGCGGTATTCGTAAAATCTTGGGCGTGTTTGATCAGCTGTAGCCAGGAAACGCACTCGCTCTAGTAGGCGAGCGTTTCCAGCGTTTCACGCAGGTAGTAGCGTACCAAATGATCCAGATTTAGCCCACTTAAGCGTCCGTCTGTATTGCGTTCTAACTGCCAACGCTTAAATCCAGAACTAGCGGCAATCGCCCGCTTTAGATTGTGCCAAATTTCAGAATCAACGGGAAGGCGATTTAGCAGCTCTTGGGGTATTTCTCCTGACTGAGAAGCATTTCCAAAGGAGGAGTGAAATTGTGGGTTAACCATAAACACCTCAAGAAGAAAGACCTTACCTGCAAATTCTTTTTGTATAGCTGATGTACAACCGCAGTCTGAATAGTTTAGCCACTAAAGCAGCTACACCCTTACACAATAGCGTATACACCCAAATGGAGTGTGCTGACCACGACATTTCAGCCGAAAGAAGAAGCGAAACGGAGACGGATGGCATGGCGAAGAGGGAATCCAGGGAAGCAGAGGGAGTCGAATAGAGGGAAGGCGGGTTTTGGTTGTAAAGTTCTATAGGCATACCAGAACAGTTTTTAGAGGCAATCGGCTGATCGCTGTAGCCTGTTGCCCTTTGTGGTTAGCCAATCGCTGAATCCTACCGCTCAATCAACTCAAGACGTTCCTTAACGCCCCATTCCCTATGCTTTCAGTTGAACAAGCAGAGACTATCATTCTAGGACTTGTGCAGCCGTTGGATGCCGAACGCGACAACGAGAGACGCAACCTCATGGAGGCGTCGGGTCGAGTGCTGGCAGGTGCGGTGACGAGTGCATTAGACTTTCCGCATTGGGATAACTCAGCAATGGATGGCTATGCCGTTCGCTACACGGATGTGCAAGTGTGCTCAGCAGAGTCTCCGGTGCAATTAGACATTGTAGAGACGATTCCAGCAGGTTATCAGCCAAAGCATGTGGTTGGGGCAGGGCAAGCGGCACGCATTCTCACGGGTTCAGTGATGCCCCAAGGGGCAGATACGATCGTCATTCAAGAAAACACGCAGCGTGAAGGGGATACTGTGACGGTACTTGCTGCTCCAAAACCCCAAGCCTTCGTGCGTCAGCGGGCAGCATTTTATCAAGCAGGCACTCCTCTTTTGCCGTCTGGATTACAGCTCCAAGCTCCTGAAATCGCTGTACTGGCAGCAGCTCAGTGCGCGCAGGTCACTGTGTACCGCCAACCACGTGTGGCAATTTTATCCACCGGAGATGAACTGGTCAGCATTGATCAACCGCTGCAACCCGGTGAAATTGTGGACTCGAATCAATATGCGTTGGCAAGCTTGGTGGCGCAGGCAGGCGCAATTCCCGTGCGGCTAGGAGTGGTGGTGGACGATCCGGAGGCATTGAAGGTCGCGATCGCCGCCGCGATCGCACAGGCTGACATCGTGCTGTCGTCGGGTGGTGTCTCGGTTGGAGATTACGACTACGTGGAAGACATCCTTGCAGCCTTGGGTGGTGATATTCACATTCGCTCTGTAGCTGTGAAGCCCGGAAAGCCCTTGACGGTGGCGACGTTTGAGCAGGAAGCAGGGGGAGCAGAGGAAGCAGAGGGACAGCAACCCACCCCATACTCCACACCCCACACCCCACACCCCAAACACACTCTCTACTTTGGTCTCCCCGGCAACCCTGTCTCCGCTCTAGTCACGTTCTGGCGGTTTGTGGAGCCAGCCTTACGCAAGCTGTCGGGTTTGCCTGAGGCGGCCTGGAAACCAAGGTTTGTCAGGGCGACCACACGCGTTGCTTTGCGATCGGACGGCACGCGGGAATCGTACCTCTGGGGACATCTCCACTTGGTAGATGGATTGTACGAATTTAGGCTGGCTGACGGTAACCATAGTTCAGGCAACTTGATCAATTTGGCGGGTGCTAGTGGGTTAGCGGTGGTACCCGTGGGGCAAACTCATATTGGCAGCGGCGAGTTTATTCAAGTCATGCAAATTGGGTTGCCACAACATTATTAAGCTAGACCTTCAGCATCGTTGAGCAACGAGATTAAAGGTATGATCACATCGTTTTCGGTCATTGTCCCGGTGCTGAATAAAGAGGATGAAATCATTCGCACGTTAGACAGTATTGATGCCAGCATTGCCTTTTTTCATGCACACTATCATGGCGATCATTCAGTCATGTCTGAACTGATTGTTGTGGATGAGGCTTCGACCGATCGTACACCGACATTGCTGGAAGAGTTTGGGCAGAACAGGCCTTACTTTAAAGTGATTAAACACTTTAGAAGCCTCGGTATTGGTCCTGCAAGAAATACAGGTGCGAAGATTGCAAAAGGCGATATTCTCTTTTTCTGCGATGGAGATGACCTCATCTTCCAAGAACATATCTATCTTTGTTTTCTGTTGCTTGACCATCATCCTGCCCCTAGTGAGCCAGCGCTGAAGCGAGTTGAAATTACAGTTGGTGAAAAAACGTATCCACTCACGTTACCTCCGCACCCTATTGGGGTTGTGCGAACGGGTGTCAAGATGCAAGATACGCTGCATCCCTACTGGAAAGCTGCGATCGAAAATACGCTGGCGCTCAATCTGTGCATTCGTCGGGATTGCCACGAATTTATTGAAGGCTTTCCTGAAGCACCTGTTTATAAACAAATTGGTGGGTGTGAGGATGTTTCCTATGATTTGTGGCTAGCGAAGTTCTTTAAGGTGCTTAAGGTTGAGATTGAAACCGTTGAGTATATTCGCTACCCCGGTAACAACTTCGATCGTCAACTTAAGAAGTTTCAAACAGCCCCTGAGCAGGTTCAAGATGACACTCCATCTGAGGACAAAGCGCTTCACCTCCTGCGTCGAAAGCTAGAGCAAGACCACTTTAGCTACCTTATAGAAAAATTTAGAAAATTTCCTTTAACAGCTGACTTTGCCGCTATTTTGAACTGGCAACAGCTAGCGAACGACTATCTTTCTCAAGAATGCTACCTCGAAGCGATCGCACTCTATGAAGTGGGTATGTCAGCGGAACCTGCTATGCGTGACAGTGCGAAAAATATTTTGGCGGCAGCTTACAACAATTTTGGTTCAGCGCTTCACAAGCAGGGTGATCTAGAGCAAGCAGGAATCTATTTTCAAAAGGCGATCGCGCTCAAGCCTGCATTTTCTGAGGCGGATCTTGCCAGAGTTCACTTTAACGTGGGTACCGTGCTTTCTAAACAACAACACTATGAGCCAGCGATTGCATTCTTTCGACAAGCAACCGCGTTACAACCAGACTTTTTTGAAGCGATTGGAGCGCTTACGAAAGCTATTTATCAGTATCAATTGCTGACCAAAGGCTATCAATTTTCTAGTAGCTTTATAGAGGTTGATCTACAAGTTTTGACAACATACCTCCAGCCATTACAAGCCCTTGAGCATTTAAAGGTACTCATCATTGGTAGCCAGGATGGTCGCCTTGCTTGCTGGCTACTAGACAACATCTTGCTTCACCAAACGGCAGCTTTGGCCTACGTCGATCATGCTGAAGCATCAGCTAATGAGCAAGTCCTTTTGGAGCAGTTTAAGGCAAATATTGACCGCGCAGGTGTTCCTGAGAAAGTACATAAAATTACTGGTACGCCCCGCGATGTTCTGCGATCGCAACCGTATCATCGCTACCAATTAATCGCAATCAGCGGCATAGCGACTGCCAGTGAACTGTTAGAAGTAGCTGTTTTAAGTTGGAGTTTGTTAGCCGTTGGTGGCATGTTTGTGATTACAAGCGATGGCGTAAATACAGCTTCTAGCAGTGTTCAAGTTCAATTGAAGAGCGCGCTCAATGCCTTCACAAATGTTTTTAGTGACAAGCTAAAACGCTTGCATCAAGGCAATGAAATTCTGCTAGAAAAAATTGCCGATTAAGTGCAGAGATTGCTGGTTATTTGTAACGGGTTGTTAGAGGATGTCTTAAAAGGTATGAATGCCTACCCGAACCGCCCCCCTGCCCCCCAAATTTGAGGGGTTCTGAGGTGGAAGTCCCCCAGAATTGGGGGATTGAGGGGGCGAAGGCAGCGTCTCTGACACTTCTCAGACATCCTCTTACTTTCGGTGTCTATTGCGCTTGCCAGTCTCTGTCCATTGCCATAACGCTGCTGCGACTTGCTCAAACACGCCTTGCCAATGCCCGCGTTGACGTTGCCGAAACAAACGCATGGTGGGATACCAGGGACTATCTTCGCGCTCTAGCAGCCAGCGCCAGTCGGGAGCAAAGGAGAGCAGCAGCCAAACGGGTTTGCCTAACGCGCCTGCAAGATGGGCTACAGCCGTATCCATCGTAATCACCAAGTCGAGTTGAGCGATCGCCGCTGCCGTGTCATTAAAGTCGTGCAGATGCTGCCCCACATCTTGAATCGACACTGTAGAAAGCGTTTGTAAATCTGCATCTGCTCCCTTTTGAAGGCTGTAGAACGAGACTTCTGGTAATTGGCATACGGCAAGAAATTGATTGATCGCGAACGATCGGTAGCGGTTGTTTTTATGATCCGGGTTGCCTGTCCACACAATGCCGACTTTGAGAGAGGGGAGAGGGGAGAGGGGAGAAGGGAGAGGAGAAAGCAGCGTTTGAGGCGGTTGCAGGTAAGGAATATGGGCGGGAATCGTCTCCAACGTCGTGCCCAACAGATGTGGCAGACTGAGCAACGGGGCGTGAACATCAAAAGCGGGGACAGGTGCACCTTGAGCAAGCAACTGATCAATATCGGTTGCCGATTCTAGGAGCGTCAATAATTCAGACTGGCACTCAACGATGACGCGCGCCCCCAACTGTTTCACTAAGGGAGCATAGCGAATGAACTGAATGGTATCGCCCAACCCTTGCTCTGCATGCAGGAGAATGGTCTTGCCGTCGAGGGGCGAGCCATTCCACAACGGTTGTGAATACGATCGCGCTGCCCAACCAGGTTGCCGCCACCGCCACTCATATTCTTGAAAGCCCTGTGGCAAATCGCCTGTAAGCAACAGGGCGTGGCCGAGGTTTTTGTGCGCTCCGGCTGAATCAGGGGCAAGCTGAATGGCATTACGGTAGTGGGCGATCGCCTCCTCCAATCGTCCCAACCGACGCAAAAGAAAGCCGTGATTGTAGTAGGCATCTGCAAAGTCTGGTTTGAGCGCAAGCACCTGTTGGCTGTGAAAGAGGGCATCTTCCAGCCGATCGTGCTCCTGAAGCACCAGCGCCAGATTGTAATGAGCGTCGGCATAAGTGGGTTGGAGCACGATCGCACGGTTGAAATGGGCGATCGCCTTCTCCGTTCGACCCTGTTCTCGCAGTGCCGTTCCCAGATTGCTCCACGCTTCGGCAGCATCCGGTTGTAAATGCACGACCTGCTGAAGGTAGGGGATTGCCGCGATCGCTTGCCCCATGCAGCACAGTGACACACTCAGAATTTGCAATGCTTCGAGGCGATCGGGTTCTTGCTGCAACACTTGACGACATAACCGTTCCGCTTCGGCAAAGTTACCGTCGTGGTAATGGTGGAGAGCAAGGGAAAGGATGTGGGGTGTGGGGTGTGGGGTGTGGGGTGAAAGTTTTGAGTTTTGAGTTCTGAGTTTTGAGTTAGTTTGCTTCTGACTGTTGATCGTTGACTGTTGGCTGTTGATTGTTTGCCTCTGCGCCTCCACGCCTCTGCGGTTGCCCCCAACTTTGTCTGTTAACGCCTTTTTTACTGACTGTATAACACTCCCCCAATCGCCATACGCGGGTTGCCGAAACAAATGCATGGTGGAATACCAGGGGCTATCCTCGCGTCCCAACATCCAGCGCCAATCGGGGGCGAAGGGGAGCAGCAGCCAGATGGGTTTGCCTAACGCGCCTGCGAGATGAGCAACCGATGTATCCACGGCAATGACTAAATCAAGCTGATGGATCAGCACCGCTGTATCCACGAAGTCGTGCAGGTGTTCTCGCAAATCTTCCAAATGGGGATGGGCTTGCAACAAGTCTCGATCGCTCTCAGACAAGTCTTTCTGCAAACTGTAGAGGGTGATACCAGGAATCTCCGCCAGCGCCAGCAGGTGATCTAGTGGGCAAGCGCGAGTGCGGTTGTAGGGATTTTGTGGGTTACCGCTCCAGACAAGGCCGATTTTGAAAGGGTGTGGGGTGTGGGGTGTGGGGTGTGGGGTGTGGGGTGTGGGGTGTGGGGATGGGGGAGGCAAGGGAAGCGGGAGGGCAGGGGAGGCCGGGAGTTGAAGGTAGGGAATGTTGGCGGGAATGGTGTCCAGGGTTGTACCGAGGATATGGGGGAGGCTCATCAGGGGAGCGTGGACATCGAAGGGAGGGGGTGTGCTGCCGTAGGAGACGATCGCGTGTACACTGGGAAGCTGTTTGAACAGGTTTACCAAGGGCCCGTGGCATTCCAACACGATGCGTCCACCGCGTTGAGCGACGAGCGGCACATAGCGCACGAACTGGATCATGTCGCCCATGCCCTGCTCGGCGTGGAGAAAGATGGTTTTACCTGCCAAAGGGGAACCGTCCCAGCAAGGTTGTGATAGGGGGCGCATGGGCTGAAAGGTGGGCAGCTTGACCTGCCAGCGCCATTCGTATTCAGCAAATCCCGCCTGCAATTCCCCGTTGAGCAACAGCGTGAGTGCTTTGTTCCAGTGGGCTTCGGCGAAAGCTGGCTCGATCGTGGTTGCCTGGTTGTAATACTGCACCGCCTCTTGCAGCGCACCTCGATCGCGAAAAATATTGCCCCAATTATTGAAGGCTTTGGCGTAGTCTGGCTTCAGCGCGATCGCCCGTTCGTAGTGCGCGATGGCCGTATCAAAATCGCCCAGTTCCTTCAGTGCATTACCCAAATGGTTGTGCGCCTGAGGAAAGTCTGGCTTCACGGTGATCGCCTGACGGTAGCACGTCGCTGCCAGTTCAAAAGCGCCCTCTGCAAAGTAGATCAGACCAAGATTATTGTGAGCATCCGCGTAGTGAGGTCGAAACGCGATCGCCTGCTGGTAGTGCACGATCGCCTCTTCCGTAAGCTCTTTATGGCGTAACGCATTGGCAAAATTGTTATGAGCATCGGCATAGTCAGGCTTAAGGGCGATCGCTTTTTCGTAGTGTGCGATCGCCTCATCAATCTGTCCCAGTTCTTGAAGCGCTACGGCTAGATTATTGTACGTGTCGTAGTTATCGGGGGCTGTGACCAGTACCTGACGGTACGCCGCGATCGCCTCCTCAAACCGACGCTCCTGATGCGCCACCATGCCCAACAAGTGCCATGCATCCGAGTGGTCTTCCTGCTGCTGCAAAATTTGACGACACACCTGTTCCGCCTCGCGGTAGTTTCCTGCCTGGTGATGACGGACGGCCTTTTTGAGGAGGGAGTGGAGGGGGTGAGTTTTAAGTTTTAAGTCTTGAGTTTTGAGTTCTGAGTGTTGAGTTGGAAGAGAGGTGTGAGATGTGAGGTGTGAGGTGTAAAGGGCGTTTTGATTGCCTCCTGCCTTCTGCCTTTTGCCTTCTGCCTTCTGACCACCGTAGCCTGCTTCTCCAAAAGATTCTGTTGATTGTCTCCGCGCCTCCGCGTCTCTGCGGTTGTCCGTTGTTCTGCCTATTAGCGCTTTTTCCACTGCTTGTATCACACTGCCCCAATCGCCATACGCTGGTTGCCGAAACAGACGCATCGTGGAATACCAGGGGCTATCGTTGCGTGCTTGCATCCAGCGCCAGTCAGGGGCGAAGGGGAGCAGCAGCCAAACGGGTTTACCCAACGCGCCTGCAAGATGCGCTACAGCGGTATCTACAGCAATAACTAGATCAAGCTGATGGATGAGGCCAGCCGTATCGACAAAATCGTGCAGGTGTTCCTGCAAGTTGTGTATATGAGGGCAGTCAGCTAGCTGTTGCTGTTCTGCGGCTGAAAGTTCCTTCTGCAAGCTGTAGAGTGTGATATTGGGTAAAGCTGCCAGAGAGAGGAGTAATGCTAATGGACAAGCACGGCTGCGATTGTAGGGGTTGTGGGGGTTGCCGCTCCAAATGAGGCCGACTTTAAAAGGGAGCGGGGAGTGGGGAGTGGGGAGTGGGGATGGGGGAAGCGGGGGCGCAGGGGAAGCCGGGGCTTGGAGGTAGGGGATAGCGGCGGGAATGGTGTCGAGGGTGGTGCCGAGGAGGTGAGGCAGGCTCATGAGGGGCGCGTGAACATCAAAAGCGGGGAGAGGATTGCCGTAGGGGATGATTTGTTGAATGCCTGCAACGTTTTGAAGGAGATTCACTAAGGCAGTTTGGCATTCAACAAGGACATTTCCACCCCACTGGACGACGATCGCGGCGTAGCGAATGAACTGGATTGTGTCGCCCAAGCCCTGCTCGGTATAGAGGAGAATGGCTTTACCGTTTAGGGGAGAACCGTCCCAGCAGGGTTGAGGGAACGATCGTGGTGGGTTTTGCTCTTGAAACTTGCTCCATTGGAAGCGCCATTCGTAACCCGCAAAGCCCTGTGCCAGATCGCCTGTAAACAGTTGAGTCAGCGCTTTGTTCCATTTCGCTTCTACAAAGTCTGGGTCAAGGGTCAGCGCCTGGTTGTAAGCCGCGAAGGCTGCTTCGATGTCACCGTGATTACGGCGAGCGATGCCGAGGTTGTTGTAGGCCCCGGTGTAATCTGGCTGCACGGCGATCGCGGCTTCAAACTGCTCAAACGCTTCCGCAAACTCACCGTTCTGCTGAAGTAAATTACCGAGATTGCTCCGAATTTCGGCAAAGTTGGGATTAATTGCTACGGCTTTGCGGTAACAGTCGATCGCGGCTTCCAAATTGCCCTGATCCTGATACGCGTTGCCTAGATTGTTGTGAACTTCGGCATAGTCGGGTCGAATGGCAAGCGCCTGCTGAAAATGCGCGATCGCCTGCTCAAACTGCTTCAGGTCTTTCAGCACAGAACCCAGATTACTGTGTGCTTCGGCAAAGGACGATCGCAAAACAAGGGCACGCTCGTAATGGGCGATTGCCTCTTCTCGCCTTCCTAGCTCCTGGAGCGCATTGCCCAGGTTGTTGTGCGCTTCGGCATAGTTTTTCCGCAAGACAAGGACATCGTGGTAGACGACGATCGCTTCATCGAGTTTGCCCTGTAGCTGGAGGACGTTTGCTAGGCCGTGATGCGCTTCGGCATAGGTTGGCTTTAGCGCGATCGCTTGTCGATACTGAGCGATCGCGGCCTCCAAATTGCCCTGCTGTTGCAGCGTACTGCCCCAGTGAAAATGGGCTTCGGAGTAGTGGGGCTTGAGCGCGATCGCCTGCTGATAGTTGTGAATGGCTCCGTCTAGCGTTCCCTGATGCTGAAGGACAACCCCCAGATTGTGATGGGCCTCCGCATAGTTAGGTTTGAGCCGAAGGGCTTCCTGGTAGTGAGCGATCGCCTCCTCCAGCATCCCCTGATCCTTCAGCGCGGTGCCCAGGTTGTTGTGCGCTTCGGGATACGTGGGTCGCAGATCAAGGGCCTGTTGATACGCCGCGATCGCACCCTCCAGATCGCCCAGATCTTTCAGCGCGTTGCCCAAATTATTCAGCGCTTCCACATGAGCAGGTTGCCGTGACAACGCTTGCTGATAGTGAGCCACTGCTTCATCTAGCTTGCCCTGCCCCTTCAGCGCAATGCCCAGACTGTTATATGCATCAGGATTCTCTGGTTGTAAGGTTAAAACTCGCTCAAAACAGGCAATCGCCTCCTCAAACCGATGCTGTTGGTACACCAGCGCACCTAGTAAGTTCAGCGCGTCTACGTCATGTGGCTGATGCTCGAGCCTCTGGCGGTAGACAGATTCAGCTTCGGCAACGCGTCCACTACGATGAAGCTGTAAAGCGACAGTCAGTGATTCGGGCAACGACTGGGAGGGATACGTCATGGGCAGGATTCCTATCCTGTACTGTTTGGCAGTCTATTCTACCCGCCGCATTGGGGGCGATAACGCGGGTTGTAATGCCATGTAATGAGAAAGGAGAGAGGGGGGTAAGGGGATAAAGGGCAAAAGCTGATAGCTGACCGCTCAATCAACTCCTAACTCAAAACTCTTAACTCAAAACTTCCCTCCCTGCACCCTTCCTCCACCGACCGTCCACCTCATACGGCTTTCCCTACTGCGATCGCCACCTTGCCAGCGATACAGTATCAATACATAAAAGTACATACGGTCTACTGGGGAGCCGAACCCCGTGTTCATAGCTCATTTGCTTCATCACAACTGAAGATGCCAGATTACAGCGTTTCTCACCACTGCCTCTTGCTCTATCAGTTGTCTCGTTTATCGCTACAAACGGCGTGGTAGGAGAACCAATTATGTTTGAACTGTTCACAGAAAAAGCCATCCGGGCAGTCATGCTCTCTCAGGAAGAAGCCCGTCGTCAGGGGCATAACCTGGTAGGAACGGAGCAAGTGCTGCTAGGTCTCATCCGCGAGCAAACAAGCCCCGCCGCGCAACTGTTGGTGCAGTTAGGTGTGACTCTAGATGCGGCTCGTGCTGAGTGTGAAAAAATTACGGGTCGTGGTACGGGTAGTCTTCCGGCAGAATTGCCCTTTACACCACGAGTCAAGCGCCTGTTTGCCGAAGCGATGCAGCAAGCGCGCGAACTGGGGCAGAATCACGTCAGTCCTGAACACCTATTGCTTGCTCTGACACAGGGGAATGAAACCGTTGCCATTAAAGTGTTGCAACGTCTGGGTCTCGATCCGTTGACGTTGCAAGATCAAATGCTGCAAATGTTGGGGTCACAAGCGATCGGTGAAGCGGTTGCGGCTTCGGTCGGTGGCAGACAGGACGACCCCTTTAATAGTCGGGGCAACGCGCAGACCCTTACGCTGGCAGAATTCAGCACGAACCTGACGCAACTGGCGGCAGAAGGGAAGCTTGATCCGGTAGTGGGTCGCCAAACCGAGATTGAGCGCGTCGTGCAAATTCTTGGTCGTCGCACGAAAAACAATCCCATTCTCATTGGGGAACCGGGTGTCGGTAAGACCGCGATCGCTGAAGGTCTCGCCCAACGCATTGTGAACCGCGATGTACCCGAAACCCTGGAAAACAAGCAGGTCATCAGCCTCGATATGGGGTCGCTTATTTCCGGCACCCGTTTCCGGGGCGAGTTTGAAGAACGGTTGAAAAAAGTTGTGGAAGAAGTACGCACCAGTGGCAACATCATTCTGGTGGTTGACGAAGTGCATACCCTGGTTGGTGCAGGTGGTACAGAAGGCGGAATGGATGCTGCCAACTTGCTGAAGCCTGCACTCGCACGGGGCGAACTCCAATGCCTTGGTGCCACGACTCTGGATGAATATCGTCAGTACATCGAACGGGATGCGGCACTTGAACGGCGCTTTCAACCCGTCACGGTTAATGCACCCAGCGTCACCGAAACCATTGAGATTCTCTTTGGCTTGCGCGATCGCTACGAGCAGTTCCACAAGGTCAGAATCGAAGATACCGCTCTGGTTGCGGCTGCAACGCTCTCCGATCGCTACATCACCGATCGCTACCTTCCTGATAAGGCGATCGACCTGATCGACGAAGCAGGCTCCCGCGTTCGGCTAGCACACACCCAACATTCGCCCACCAAAGCGCTGCGTAAAGAGCTACGCCAGGTGACAAAAGAGAAGGAAGAGGCGGTAGCGGCTCAAGATTTCGATGCGGCTGGGAAGTTGCGCGATCGAGAGTTGGAATTAGAAGCGCAGATTAGCCGTCAGCCATCAGCCGTCAGCCGTCAGCCGTCAGAATCAACTCAAAACTCGACACTCGACATTACTCCTTCGGAGTCGCTACGCGAACAAAACTCTCCCCAGACCCCAAACCCTACATCCCATACCCCATCCGTCACCGAAGACGACATCGCCCAGATCGTCGCTGCCTGGACAGGTGTGCCTGTGCGCAAGCTGACGGAGCTAGAATCGGAGCAACTGCTGTATCTGGAAGATACTCTGCATGAGCGAGTCATCGGTCAAGATGAAGCGGTCAAAGCGGTTGCACGAGCGTTGAAGCGGGCACGAGTGGGGTTGAAAAGTCCCGATCGCCCGATCGCCAGTTTCTTCTTCTCTGGCCCCACTGGAGTAGGCAAAACCGAACTGGCAAAAGCGCTGGCGGCTAGCGTCTTTGGCACTGAAGAGGCCATGATTCGGCTCGACATGTCCGAGTTTATGGAACCACATACAGTCTCTAAGCTGATCGGGTCGCCTCCCGGTTATGTGGGCTATGGCGAAGGCGGGCAGCTAACGGAAGCAGTGCGTCGCAAGCCTTACTCGGTCGTCCTGTTTGATGAAATTGAGAAAGCCCATCCCGATGTGTTCAACATGTTGCTGCAATTGCTAGATGACGGACGTTTGACCGATTCGCAAGGTCGCACAGTCAACTTCAACAACACGCTGGTCATCATGACTTCCAACGTCGGTTCCAGAGTGATTGAAAAAGGCGGCAATGGCTTTGGCTTCGAGTTTGCAAACCAGTCAGATGCTCAATACAACCGCATTCAGTCGTCGGTGAATGAGGAACTGAAGCAGTTCTTCCGTCCTGAATTTCTAAACCGCCTGGATGGTATTATCGTCTTCCGTCAACTTACCCGCGACGAAGTGAAGGACATTGCCGATCTGCTCATCCGCGATGTGGCAAACAACCTCACCGATCGCGGCATTGCCCTCGAAGTCACTGATCGCGTGAAAGACCGCTTGGTCGTGGAAGGCTACAGCCCCGCCTACGGTGCTCGATCGCTCCGACGCACCATCACTCGCCTGCTTGAAGATGCCCTGGCAGAAGCCCTACTCTCCGGCATAATCCGAGAAGGCGACACCGCGATCGTGGATCTGGATGACGACAATAACGTTGTGATTCATCCAGCCGCACACTCAGAGCGTTTACTGGAGTCGATCGTCTCTTAAACACGGCTCAAGCCTTATCCTGATGCCCTGCACCGTTGAGATGCAGGGCTTTATTCTGTCATTACTCTCTCACTTGGGCTGAGCGAGAGGTTGACTGTAAGCTAAGATACCAAAGTAGTCTTGGTCAGGACACCAAAGAGCAATTCAGATTTGCGGAAAGATGTAATCGCTTAAGATAAAGGTAGTATCCCGGTCGTTATTTAATCTATTTGTGCGTGTTCGGTGGGATGAAGCAAAACGACAGCAAGTTTTGGCAGAACGTGATATCGACTTTGAGCAGTTGAACGATTTGCTCTACACTCCCTACCTTGAAGACCAACGCTCTGAACTGCCAGAACAATATCGAATTATCGGTTTTGCGGATGGACAATTGACAACATTCATTGTTGAATACCGAGCCGATACAGTAGGAGAGTGTATTTGGGTTGTCACTGCCTGGAAATCAACGAAACAGGAGCGTAGAAGCTATGAGCAGCGAGTCTATTGAAGAAATAAGAGATATCGAGGAAATTGCTCAACAAGCTCATTCAGGAGCAGATGTTTCTCAGCATTTCACAGGTCATTTTCAAGTAAAGCAACAGATCAATATTGCCCTTCCACCAGAGTTACTGAAAAGTATTGATGCAGAGTGCCAACTGCAAAAGATCAGTCGCCAAGATTGGATCAAGATGGTCTGTGTCGAAAAAATTCGTGAGGCTCAGACTGGTAGAGTATCAAAGGTTGGTTAATATAGTCGTAGTCTAGCCACCCCAATGCACCGATCGCGTCAACGATCGCCTCGTCGTCGAAGGCTATCATCCTGCCTGTGGTGCCCAATTGCTCCGCCGCGTCATCATCCGCTTACTAGAAGATGCCCTAGCAGAAGCCTTGCTATCCGGCACGATTCGAGAAGGCGACATGGCGATCGTGGATCTGAATAATGACAGCAATGTTGTGGTTCATCCAGCCGCACACTCAGAGCGCTTGCTGGAGTCGATCGTCTCTTAAACACGGCTCAAGCCTTATCCTGATGCCCTGCACTTTGACCATGTAGGGTTTTTTCATAACAATGGCTGGATTCTGAAAATATACGGATAGTTTTTCGATAATCTCCTGCTCCAGAGATATCATGCGAAAAAATTCTCAATAATGTCCGCTAATGGGGTAAATATCCCGAAAAAATCTAGGTAATGTCCCAAGTCAGATATTACTCAGAGAAAATTCCGTATAATAAGTTGTTGTACCGCTTCGATTTTGGGTTATGGCAGTCGTTTATAAAGCTATAGCGATCCTATTTGGATTGTGAGAAAGGATTCCACTGGAATCCTTTCTCACAAAGCCTCTCAATCTCACAAATGATTTAGGACTGCTATATCTATCAAAGTTTCAGAGTTGTGTTAATTGGAAGTGAGGAGTGAGGCAGTGCTTTAGAATTTTTAGTAGGAGACTGTGAGAATCTGCGAGTAACACGTTCTCCTGTTGTTCTTAAATTTCAAATAAGCCATGACATCTGACGAGTTATCAGCAATCCAGTGGGTAATTGAGCGAAGCAAGATCATTGATGTGATTGTGGGGATTGCAAACACGATGGATGACAAGAACTGGCAGAAACTAAGAAAATACTTAGCAGACGAGATCAACATTGACTATTCAGAATTTCGAGGGGAACCCCTACAACAAATCACAGCAGAAGCCTACGTGCAACAGCGGGTAGAGGGTTTAACTGGTTTGAAGACTCTGCACATTAGCACCAATCACGAGGTTGTAGTCAGCAAAGACTATGCTGGTAGTGCTAAAGAGGTAAGGATGCATTGTAGTGGTGAATGAAAAACCAGATCG
>NZ_JCACKR010000157.1:0-16478 GCF_059505485.1 Stenomitos rutilans | reverse complement strand
GCTAAGCCGCAATCACTATGATTTCCGGTTTTATTGAATCCATAATCCTAAGTGAAAGTGACGTATGCGGAGGAACCTGCGATCGCCTCCCTCAAAGATGCGCTGTTTCGAGGAGAAACTGCCCACAAACCACCGTCAGACACCTTTACTCACGGGAAAGATGGTGCCGTTCTCAACATTCCAACCGCAGAGGAGCCACCGCCCGGAACCTTTGCACATGGCGGTGATGCCACACGAGGGAATGTGGAACAAGGACTGGCAGAAGCAGCTATCCAGATCGATCAAACCTATGTCACGCAAGTGATCCATCACAACCCGATGGAACTGTCAGCTACAACAGCGGTTTGGGAGGGTGAACATCTGACGCTGTATGATGCGACACAGTGGATTTATGGCGATCGCAATGCCGTCGCTACTATGTTGGGCATTCCACAGGAACAGGTGCGCGTAATTTCTCACTTTGTTGGCGGTGGCTTTGGCTGCAAGTGCTTTACCTGGTCGCATGTGATTCTGGCGGCGATCGCGGCAAAGCAGGTCGGTAGACCCGTTAAAGTGGTGCTGACGCGGGAACAGATGTTTATGTCCGTGGGCTATCGCGCCTCTTCCTCTCAGCGCATCCAATTAGGCGCGAAACAGGACGGTACATTGACCGCGATTTCCCATGAGGGCATCGTCCAAACGTCTACGTTTGCCAACTATCCGACACCTGTGGGCTTACTCACACCAATGGTTTATGCCTGTCCCAATCTGCTTGTCAAGCACTATCTGATGCATGTGAATGCAGGCACACCAACCCAGATGCGTGCTCCCGGTGAAGCGCCAGGAATGTTTGCGCTGGAGTCGGCAATGGATGAACTGGCGTATGTATTGGACATTGATCCGATCGCTCTCCGGCTCCGCAACTATGCCGATGCTGATCCACAAAGCGGCAAACCTTGGTCGAGCAAATCACTCAAGGAGTGCTACCAGCAGGGAGCAGAACGGTTTGGCTGGGAAAAGCGCACTCCCAAACCGGGTTCCATGCAGGATGGTGACTTTTTGGTCGGTTGGGGAATGGCAACCGCTGCGTATCCCGTGTATCTGTCTCCTGCCGCTGCCCGCGTCAAAATCTTTACCGATGGACACGCCGTTGCCCAAAGCGGTTCCCATGAAATTGGTAACGGTACCTATACCGTGATGACTCAGCTTGCGGCTGAAGCACTGGGATTATCCCCTGAAAAAGTGCAGTTTGAATTGGGAGACACTAACTTACCGAACACCCCAATTACAGGAGCCTCCCGGACAGTAGGCAGTGTGGACCCGCAGTGCAAGCGGCTGCCAGAGCTGCCCGGAGTAAAGTGGTGCAAATGGCGATCGCTGATCCTGCTTCCCCACTCTATGGTGTAGATGAATCGCAAATTCGAGCGTTTGAGGGGTGCTTATTTTTGGAGCATAACCCTACACAAGAAGAAACCTATCAGAATATCCTGGCTCGTCACAATCTAGAGGTGATCGAAGCCTATCAAGAGACCTTTCCGCGTGATGCCGATGAAACTGATCGCAATAAAGTCTTTTCGGGTATCAATGCCTTGCGAGGTCCAGTCGATTCCCAGTATGCCATGTACAACTTTGGCGCGCATTTTGCCGAAGTAAAGATTAATCCTGTGTCGATGGAAGTGCGCGTTTCCCGATATGTGGGAGCCTTTGCCACTGGACGCATTCTTAACCCCAAAACTGCTGGCAGTCAGATTTTGGGTGGCATTGTCATGTGCATTGGCATGGCATTAATGGAAGAAACCATCACCGACCCCAATCTCGGTCGCATTGCTACTACCAGCCTTGCAGATTATCACGTCCCAGCACACATTCACATTGCTGGAATTGAGACCTTTTTTGTGGAAGAACACGATCCCTTCGTCAACGCTATTGGTACAAAGAGCGTGGGTGAAATTAGCACGGTCGGTTCAGCAGCAGCAATCGCCAATGCGGTCTACCACGCAACGGGTAGGCGAGTCAGAGACTTACCCATCCGATTAGAAAAATTACTGTGAGAGCCATGAGTGACCTGTCAACAATTCTCGATGCGTTTGAGGAGGCGAAGCGATCGGGTGAGCCACTAGCACTAGCCACAGTGGTTAACGTCAGTGGCTTCACCTATCGTCGTCCGGGAGCGCGAATGTTAATCATTAACTCTAGAGCAGACAGTAAACACAGGTTTTGAAGAAATTTTGAAGATGGAAAAAATTTACCATTGTGACGAAACTTCTAAGGTGAAGCGATCGCTTCTGAAACGGCTCACTGTGTACTCAACGACCTGATCATTCTGGTTGCAGGCTTGGCTACGCGTTACAAGCACAGGTCCTTTGGGAGAAATTTGCAGAAGTCTGGCATCTTCAGTAGAAGCCGATTCTGCTTCGATTAGCGTCCGGGTGCGGTGCAGTTCGACTCCGTAATGCTCTTTAAGCAAGCTATATAGGGAGTGCGCCCGGTAGATGAGAACAGGTAATTCTGGAAAGTTTTCGGAGACGAGATAGGAGAGGCTCACGCAGAGCGGTTTAAGCTCTGGAATCGTTGCATCTACTATTGGAGGCGTGGCTGACCGAAGAATTTTCACCTGAATGACGGGTATACCCACACTGATATTCAGCAATTCGGCAAGCTGTTGACCCGCAGGCATTATCTGACTACCGAGAACTTTGATGCAAGGCAAAAAGCCTAAACTAAACAGGCTTTGGGTAAAACTCGTTTTGTGATTGAGGGCGTAGTCAAGCTTTGCTTCCTTAACGAATGCACCGCGCCCTTGCAGTCGGTAAACCAGATCCTTCTCGACTAACGCAGTAATGGCTCGACGAGCCGTAAGCCGATGGACTCCGTACTGTGTTGCCAACTCATTCTCAGAAGGGAGGCGATCGCCTGGCTTGTAGTCACCAGCCACAATCTTTGCCATCAATTTAGTGGCAATTTGATCATAGAGGTGATCGTCATTGCAATGCATAGAGGAATTGAGAATGAAGGATGAGAAACTGAGAAGGTAGAAAAGTTTTACACTCTCAATTTCCCTACATTTTACAACTTGATTCTCCATCCTCTAGTTCAATAGAACACAGTGTATCGGCATGACTACCGTATTCGCCTTGTCTGTAGACTGTGAGTTTTTGCATCATATTTGAGCACAAGGGTAGTAGGGTTTCCACTAAGTCTCGGATACGTGCCTGATTTTCCGGGGTAAGCGGGTTGAGCACTCTACCTAGAGTGATATGAGGTTGAAAAGCATCACCAATGAAGCGGTAACCGTAAGTTAGGTAATTAGATTGCTCTAATGAGCTGTAGTGGGTAACGTCTTTCTGGCGATCGCTCTCGGTCAAAAACATTGCAGCTTTGAGGCGCTGAAAGACGAACTGATGTGCATCATAGAAAAATGGATTGCGACTTGGAATTAAGAAGTACCAGCCTAATGCTTTGCATTCCAACTCAGTTAACTGGAGACTTAGGTCATACTGCTGATTCACATAGTAATCTCGTAGTTCGGTGAGAAGTTGCATCCAATCAACCGAGTCATGAAAGCGTCCTTGCAGCAATGTGATGTGAGGTAAATTGCGATCGCTGCCAAGCTCAGGTTGAAGCGGACAAATTGAAGTGGCTTGTTTTTGTAATTGTGCGATCGCTTCAATCATTTCACTATTTGGAATCATTGCAATGCCAAATTTCATACTTTTACAATCTGGATTATTTATGTAAGGTAAAGGAACATCGCATTCCCTCTTTCAGCAGCATCTTTGTAGTAATTCACAAGCGGTTCGTAAGTATAATTAAATAAATACTCAAATTTATCTTCTTCCCAACCTTTAAATCGTAGTCTCTCTCTGATTTGTGAATGAGAAAGGGTGTACAGGGCTTCTACAACCTGTGCAATCTCACTATCAGTTAAGTACCTCACAAGATTGTAAGTTGCTGAATAATTTATTTCTAAACCGCCTAGGACTGCATTGATTGAAGGTAAATGGTCTTCCTCATTCTTGCCAACTAAGAAATCTGGGCGAACTGGATACTCGCATCCTGTAAAAAAGAAATGTAATCGATTCCAAGTTTTATCAATATTCAGACATTTAGTTTTACCTTCAAAAATTATAGATAGTATATCCAATCTTGGATTCTCAAACCCATGAGGCTTTTCTTTTTTCAACTTTTCCAAAGTTTCTACAGCAGAATTACTAAGTTCATTAAACCATTCAACATCATCAGGATCGTTTGGGTTAATTGTAACCTCCTGCCAAAACTCGGAATCTGGTAAGTACTTTGCATTAAAGAACAATTCTGCAAAATCTGGATATTCCTTCAAACTCTGTAATAAATAAGGAGATACTTGCTTGAATTCTGCTGTTATTCCCACGTTCAACTCCCACCGAGCTAACTATAGCCAAATCTACAAGTCTTTGTACTTGCAAGCATAAACCATTTCCCCAGATACCCAGGTCGTTGTAACTTGGGGCAAGTTGTTGACATGCTGTACAGCAATCAGATCAGATCGTTTTCCTACGGCGATTTCACCACGATCGCTCAGTTCTAACGCATCAGCAGGATTAACCGTTACCAGTGCAATTGCTTGTGGTAACGTTAATTCGGAGATTTCTGGTAGACGAAAGATAGCCGCAAGCAGCGCACCGGGATTGTAGTCGGAGCAGAGGCAGCTAGCCACATGGTTATGGATGGCGGCGATCGCCTTCATGGAACCACTCTGGCTTTGCCCGCGTAGGATGTTGGGTGCACCAAAGATAGTAGACATGCCCAATGATTTCGCCGTTTCAGCCGTTTCTAAATTGACTGGAAATTCGCTGAGTTTGACACCCAGGTTTGCCATTGTTTGCACTCGCTCCGGAGTGTCATCATCATGGCTGGCAATTTGCACGTTTTGGTGAAGTGCTTTCGTGATTAGAGTTTCAATGCGCGATCGTGCCCCTGCTGCATTTTCTAGCTTTTGGTGTGCCATCGCTTCGGCTTCAGCCATTGTTTTCTTGTAGGTTCGTGAAATGTAGTTCTGGTATGCTTGCAAGTCTTTAAACTGTCCCTGTCCTGGTGTGTGATCCATCAATGACACTAGATGCATTGCGTTTTCAGACAGCAAATCTAGAAGAATTGGTAATCCAATCGGATCAGTGATTTCATAGCGACAGTGAACTCGATTATCGACCAGCCCATGAGGTTGGTAAGCATGAATGGCACGAACAATTTCAGCGGCAGTGTCGTTGTTGCGAACACCTAACTCCTCATGGGCAAAGGAAATTGCATGAAAGGGCGTGGTGATGCCTGCCATTGCATTACGACGATCGATTTGAGCAATGGCAAAGTCCATTGGAAATAAAGCACCGGGACGCGGTTCAATTTCTTTCTCGATCGCATCGCAATGCAAATCAATCATTCCTGGCATCAGAATCTTACCAGTTAAGTCAATCACATCAGCAGTTGTCGTGATGATTGGATTAATGGCAGCAATCACACCATCTTCAACGAGTAACGAAGCGTTTTCTAGGATTTCATCAGCCAGAACAATTTGAGCATTCGCTAACAAAGTTTTCATAGGAAATGGAGAGTTAAGAATGGAGAAAAGAGCATTGGAGTTGGAAATCAAGAATGAAGGCTGCTGATATTTTTACACTCTTCATTCGTAATTCTCAATTCTTTACTAAAGTCTGCTAACTCCTTGACGAGTTGTGGATCATGAAAGATGGCTAAGATGCCTGTACCCGCCTTTTTAAGACTCTGAATCATCTGAATGACTCGTTCTACTGAAGCACGATCGAGACTAGCAGTCGGTTCATCCAGCAACAACAGGCGAGGACGCAAAATCATCGCTCTAGCTAAATTAACTCGCTGTTTCTCTCCTCCTGAAAAGGTACTGGGCGAGATTTCCCAGAGGCGTTCTGGTAGATGAATTTCAGCCAGTAATCCCTTTGCCTGGATTCTTGCCTCAGCGCGATCGATGCCTAAATCAAATAAGGGCTTTGCAACAACATCGATCGTGGACTGTCTGGGTAAGCAATGGAGAAACTGAGTCACAAAGCTGATTTCTGTACGTCGTAATTGAATAATTTCCCGTTCATTCGCTTGAACTAAATCAATCCAATCCCCTTCGTCAGTGCAATAATCAATAATTCCTGCATTCGGTAAGTAAGTTCGGTAGATACATTTAAGTAAACTTGATTTTCCAACGCCGGAGGGTCCAGTTAATGCAGTCAGTTTGCCTGCTCGAACGTCTAAAGACACCTCTTGCATTGAAGGAATGTGCTTTCCTTGCTCATGCAAAAAGAAGTGCTTACTTAAGTTTTTGACGCATAAAATCGGTGTTGCTGTCATTTGCTTTTACCTCACAGAGCCGATGCAACGAGTTGTTGGGTATACGCATGTTGGGGGTCTTCCAGAATTTGATCCGTTAGACCAGCTTCCACAATGCGTCCGTATTTCATCACTAAAGTTCGGGCTGCTAGAAGGCGAATGACTCCTAAATCGTGAGTGACAACTATCATGGCAATATGTAACTCCTGCTGTAGTTGCAGAATTAAATCAAGAATCTTTGCCTGAACCGATAAATCTAATCCGGTTGTGACTTCATCTAGGAACAGTAGTGGAGGTTTGGTTGCCAATGCGCGAGCAATCTGAACACGCTGTTGCATTCCACCGGAAAAGTTGTTAGGTAACTCATCCATCCGCTCGGTCAAAAACTCGGTGTGGGCAAGGATGGTTTGGGCGCGATCGCGAATCTCACTGTAACTTGACCAATCACTCATTAATAGACGTTCTGCAATATTGCCGCCTGCGGATACCCGAAAATTTAAGCCTAAATGTGGATTCTGGTAAACTATGCTAAATTTATGATTGCGTAGCCATCGCTGTTTAGCGGCATTGAGGGCAAACAAATCATAGGTCTTTTCAGCATTAAAGAATTTAGCATTGCCGCTGGTTGGTATTTGGTCAAAAAACAGCAGCTTTACTAATGTTGATTTCCCGCTGCCGGACTCACCCATAATCCCCAAAATCTCTCCTTGACTCAAGTCAAAGGAGATGTTGAGTGCTGCAACTAAACTTCCGCAATCCGAACAAATATTGGTATTTGCTTGAGGACCTGTCGTAACCGGACAACGAGAACAGCCTGAACCGTAAATTTTGGTTAGTTGCCGTACTTCCAAAATCTTATTCATTCTGTCCTCCTAATTGACTGTTGCAAAAGTCAGTGTCGGAACACTGATAAATCTTCTTGTCTATTTCATTCATCAACTCATCTAGAAAGCTGGTTGTTGAACCGCAGCGATCGCAGGCACGGCGCTGACCATTCTCATCAGTAAAATCTTCAACACGGAAAGGAATATCACTAAAGGAGAGCGGTTCAGCGTTGGTGTAGGGTGGCACGGCATAAATTTTCTTCTCTCTGCCAGCACCAAACAGATACAAGGCTTCTGCTTGATGCAGTTTGGGTACATCGAAGCGGGGAATGGGAGAAGGATCAATCACGTAAAAGCCATTGATGCGAGTGGGATAGCGGTGAGAAATTGTGATTTCCTTAAACTTCACCATATCCTCGTATAGCTTCACCCAGAGCCGCGCATAATCGCCTTCCCCATGCATCATTTTGCGTTTTTCTTCGCTGGGTTCAACGACAATTAAGGGATCGGGGTAGGGAACCTGAAGCACTAAAATTTGCCCTAATTTGAGTGGTATTTCTGGGATGCGGTGACGAGTTTGAACAATGGTGGCTTCCGAAGTCTGTTTAGTCAACGTAACTCCAGGACAAGTTTCAGCTATGAACTTGCGAATATTGACCGCATTGACTGAATCATCACTGCCTTGGTCAATCACTTTTAGAATGTCATCGCTTCCCAATAACGACAGAGTAATTTGCAATCCCCCTGTACCAAAACCACGAGCGATCGGCATTTCACGCGAGGCATAGGGCACTTGATAGCCAGGAATAGCAACTGCTTTCAGTAGACTCCGACGAATTTCCTTCTTGGCATATTCATCCAGAAAACCGAACTGGTAGGAAGATTGGGAATGGAGAAGGGAGAATTGAGAATGACGAGTAAGTAGCTGCATAGGAATTGAGAACGGAGAATGACGAGTTGAGAATTTAGAGTGAGGCGTTAAGAACTGGGGATTAGAGATTAATTTTTTCTACATTCTTCATTCCTCATTCTTCATTCTTTGAGTAATTCGGAGTCGGTCTAAGTCTGATTGGAACGTCACATAATGGGGCATTTTGTAGTGGGATGCGAAACCCATTGATTCAATGCCGTCAATGTGCAACAGGACAAATTCAGGATCTTCAGAAGGATTATCAGGTTTATGTTTCATTCCTTTTTGCAGCGCCCGATCGAGGATTGCCATTGCGATCGCTTTCACTTCGTTATGTCCAAAACATGCACCATATCCTAAACCAAACGTTGGTATATTCTGGTTGGCTTCGGCCTCGTACATAGCAACGACTTCGCATTCAGTCATCAACACTTCGCCAACTTCGACCAGTTCGCCTGTAATGGGATGAGGCATCTGTACAGGTAAATAGCCAACACGCAATTCAGCAACGGTGGGATGAATGTCACCATACCCGCGCATATTGGAGTAGGCGATCGCTAAGATTGATCCGGTTTCTGCCCGTGCCATTGTTGCCAGTGCTGCTGATCGTGATACCGGAAACACCAGTGGCTCGCGGGTGATGTCAAATGGGCGATCGGGATGTTCAGCGATCGAAGGCAACAGTCCTTCCTGACGTAGACTATCTAGCACTTTCGGAAAGGTTGTTGGTAAGGCTTCAGGAGGTGACTCTTTCAACCAGAGCTTGGCAATTCTGCGGAATTGTTCGGGCGATTCATCTAGCAATTCAAACCGAAATAAACGCTGCAAATAGTCGGAGGTTGGTCCTAACATCTGTCCACCCGGAATATCTTTGAAGGCAGCAGAAATGCGACGAATCAGACGCATATTTTTACCACTTTGCAACGGTGTTTCGTTTAAGCGAGGACGAGTGGAACGATACGCCCGCAGGTAAAAGGCAGCTTCTAACGTGTCTCCTGCACTTTGCTTAATGGCTAGAGATGCCAGTTCTGGATGATACAGCCCACCTTCCGACAAGACACGACCATGAAGAAAATGGAGCTGATGTTGAATTTGCTCTAGGGACAAAGGGTTTGCTGCGACAGAGTGAGTTCTCAAAAACTCCAATAGTTCTTGAGCCTGTTCAATTGCAGCCTCTCCACCTTTAATTGCAATGTAACCCATGATGATTTTAGATTTTGGATTTTAGATTTTGGATTTTGATGCTTCTTGGGATTGCCATAATTTGGGCAGAGGTCACTAAGCATAGGTCTACTCCCAAAGGAAAGTTTTCAACCCACTGCTGACGGTACATAAACCATTCTGAATGAAAGCCCATGATCGAAGTTTGTCGTGCTCCATTCACTCCTGGTCCTGTTAATTGAAGGGATAGATCACCGATACCCAGAGTTTCACCTTGAAGTATTAATGTTGCTCCTTTTTCTGGATTAGGTAGTTCTCCTAAGTTAGGAGAAAAGCCATCTTGAGGGGGTTTGGTAGCGTCTTTGATAACGAAGTTAGCGATCGCTGAGGGAGCAGTAGACGCTTGTAGAAGATGGCGATCGTTTTTACTGATCAATCCATCTTCGTCACTTAAACTCACCGTTCCATCTAGCAAGGTTGCCAACACTCCCACCAATGCTGAAGACTTACCCAAATAATGACTCAAATCAGCAATCTCTCCCGGTAAGCTCATGCAATTAAGCAAAGCATGAAAAATCTTCTGCTGCGTTTCCGCCTGCCAAATAGCATCAACTGTTATCATCATTCTCCATTCTCCATTCTTCGTTCCTCATCCTCACTCAACAAGGCGAAATTCACTCTGGTTTTCGCCAACATCAATCCTCGCTGTTGGTCTTCCCAGGTACGTTTTTCCATTCCTTGTTGAATTAGTTCTGCAACCTTCTGCCATCCTGACAACTGATGCGTCATCACAGCATCACACACTGCAAGCGCAACGGCTAATTCGGCTGAATCATCCATCACTTGGGCTGCACCCTCAAAGCTTTCTTGAGCAGAATTTGTCAGCTCGATCCAGGCACAGGCGAGCGGAATTTCGCCTAAGTAGTAGGGTTCGTGGAATACACCGTCTGCCATTTGCAGTAAGCTCAATCCAGCTTGAGGTAACGCCTTGTAGTTGACTTGCCAGTTGAATGTCAATTGTTCTGCTAATGACTGAATGGTTTGAGAAGGATGGGCGGTTAAGGCTCTAACCCATTGACTTTGAGGAATCATGATAATTTGCCTCTCAACCAATTGGAGAGGTAATCAATACCCACGATCGTGAAAATAATAATGAAAATGAGTGCAGCTGCCTGGTCATATTGAAAGAAGCGCAAGTTTGCATTTAGCTCGACTCCAATGCCACCAGCACCCACCAGTCCTAAAACGGTTGCCACTCTCACATTGCGATCAAAACTATAGAGGGTATATCCTGCAACTTCTCGCAAAATAGACGGATAAGCCGCAAACATGACGAGTTGCAGAAAATTAGCTCCGGTTGTCTGTACCGCCTCATAGATGCCCTTATCAACCCGCTCCATACTCTCCGCTACAAACTTTCCTAAAAAGCCGGTCATGTGCAGTCCCAAAGCGCATACTCCTGGCAAAGGACCTAATCCCAGCGCCGTGACCAGAATGAGGGCAAAGAGCAAATCGGGAATTGATAGTAAAAAGTTGAGCAATTCACGCACAGCCCGATAAATCACGGGATGAGGAGAAATATTCTTGGCGGCAAGGGGTGCCAGGAAGAAGCTGGTGACGAACGCAAAGGCAGTTCCCCACACAGCGATCGCCAATGTTTCCAGCATCAACTTGAGGTACTTTCCTAAGTCGCTAAAATCGGGCGATCGATACTGCCCGATGTACTCAACAATATCTCCAAGTCCTTGCAGCAGGCTTTTGAATGAAATATCCAAATGAATGATAACCAGACCCACTGTTAGAAGCCATAAACTTAGCCAAAGGGGATGCCAATTAATGGGTCGTTTGGGCAGTGGGGGTAGTTGAGCAGTGTTCATGGTTAAATAATTCGCGATCGCAATTGATTCGAGATCCGATTTAGCAGCGTTACAGCCAAATAAATTGCCAGCATGATCATCACCAGTTGGCTGTAGCTAAACAGGCGCAGTGACATTACCAGTTCATAACCAATACCACCCGCACCCACTAAACCCAATACCGTCGCTGAACGGATGTTGTTGTCGAGGATGTAGAGAACTGTGCCAATTAAATCAGGAAATGCCTGTGGTAATGTCGCAAAGGTGATGCGTTGCAACCATCCTGCTCCTGTTGCGGTGATTCCTTCGATCGCTTTGCCATCCACCACTTCAATACTCTCAGCAAACAGTTTTGCCATAAATCCAATCGTTACGCAGGTCAACGCCATTACACCTGGTAAAGGACCTAATCCCACTGCTGAGACAAAGATCAATGCCCACACCATGTCTGGCAATGCTCGCATTAAACTCAATCCATTCCGAATGACATGGGAAATCGCAGGGTGAGGGCTAGTGTTATGAGCCGCCAGGATGCTCAACGGCAAGCTGAAAAACAATGCTAGAGTTGCACTGAGAAATCCCATTTCCACCGTTTGCAGCAGTTTCATACCAAGCGTTGGTAGGTAGCTCCAGTCAGGCACGGAGATTAGCTGTCGGACAAAATCGAGCAGTTTTCCAACAGAACGAACGATGTGAATGGGATTCATCTCCACCATTGAGGCAGTGCTGCCCAGTACCAGCAGGATGACTAACAGCAATGCAACGAAAGATAGCGGCGGAAAGCCATTAGGAGTGGACCACTGCCACTTCCAGGTTAGGGTCTTCATCAGTACCACCGTCCTCACGACGATAAATAATTTGCAGCGTACTTTGTTCAGTCACTAATTCGGTTGGTGTACCATCGAACACAACTTGACCCTGTTTAATCCCGATGATGCGATCGGCAAACCTCATCGCCAGTTCCACCTGATGCAAACTCGCAATCACCGTTACACCATCGTTTTTACAGATCTCCAGCAGCAATTCCATAATCTCTTCACTGGTGACAGGGTCAAGACTTGCAACGGGTTCATCTGCGAGAATCACAGCGGGTTGTTGGGCTAAAGCACGGGCGATCGCCACACGTTGTTGCTGCCCACCCGAAAGCCGACTAGCACGGTTCCACGCTTTCTCTGTCAAATCGACCCGCGCCAAAGCCCAGTGAGCGATGTCATAGTCCTTTTTGGGGAACAGGTACAACAAACTTTCCCACCAGGAACGGTGATGCAATCTGCCCGTTAGCACATTGGTCATCACATTAAGACGACCGACTAAGTTGAACTGTTGAAAGACCATGCCGACTTTAGCGCGAATGCTGCGACGACTTTTGGCAGTGAGTTGGCGATCGCCAATCCAAATTTCACCATTACTGGGAGTTTCCAGCCCATTGAGCATTCGTAACAGGGTTGACTTTCCCGCGCCACTCGGTCCCAAGATGACCGTAAACTCACCTGAATTAATTGTCAGTGTTGTTGCATGAAGGGCTTGAAACCCATTCTCGTAGCGCTTGCTGACTTGATTGATTTGAATTAAAAACATAGGGAGAATGAGGATGAGGGGTGGAGAATGAAGAATGAAGAATGGAGGATGAAGAATGAGAGGTGAAAGAATCAATGAATTAGGAATTTGGCTTGATTTCTACATTCTTCATTCCCAATTCTCAATTCCCTCTACATTCTCCATTCTCAATTCCTTTTATTTCGCCATCTGTTCGCGCTTCAGACCCAGTTCCTTCACCATATCTCGAATGGGTTGGTATGCCGCTGCATCGGTAGCATCATAGCGAATGATGTTTCCGTAGCCTGTCACTTTAATGTCTTTATGTGCAGTTAGAATTGCATCCTTAATTTTCTGCTTAGCTGTGCTATCTAGATCGTTGCGGTAGACCAAAGGAGAGCCTGGCAGTGGATCAGATTGTAGCAGAATCCGATTGCTTTCTTTGGTAATCAGCCCTTTACCGAGCATCTTTTCGTAGGTAATGTCGTTGTCTGCGGCGGCTTCCACAGTTTTGTTTTTGACGGCAAGTTCAGAGGCATCATGCGTACCAGCATAGGTCAATTTACCAAAAAACTCTTGAGGAGTTTGACCGGTCTTTTTCTTGACCAGGTAACTGGGTACAAGTGCGCCTGAGGTGGAAGCCGGATCGACAAAGGCAACCGTCTTACCCTTTAAATCTTCCAACGATTTCAGGGGAGAATCTCCGGGTACAACAAATAAGCTGCGGTAGGTAGACTGACCATTATCTCGCACACCTACAGCGAAGGCTTCTGCTCCAGCCTCCTGCTCTGCCAATATGTAGGACAATGGACCAAACCAGGCAAGGTCTACTCGATCTTTCTTCATTGCTTCAATGACACCCGCATAGTCTGTTGCCTGAAAGACTTTGACTGGACAGCCAACTTTCTGCTCGATATAGGCACGCATCGGTTCAAACTTCTGCGCCATTTCCTGATTATTCTCAGCCGGAATCAGCCCCATAATGATTTCTGACTTACCGCTAGGACAAGCAGATGTGGATGGCCGCTGAGCGGATGCGGGCACAGCAGAAGGACTTTGCTGAGAAGTGTTTCCTTGATTACTTGCCTGATTGCAAGCAACTAGGGAGGGAAGCAGAACAAGTGCGGTGGTTAAAACGTTTCTGCGAAGCATGGGTGATTAGCTCCTGTATAAGGATAGAGAGAATTTGAAGGCTATTGGACTGAGTCAACGATCGGACAGTTTGATTTGTAGCAATTTCAGCGATCACCATCAAGCAGTTTGAGTCTGTGCAACGTTAGAAACTTGGAACGAGTTCTTTGAGGGAAGTGAAGCTGAATCAGCTTTGCATTCAGAATATTGGAAGACAGTTAAATCCAAAGGGGACGAGCCATTAAATCTCCCTTATCAACTTGTCTATATAAGTTCCTTGCTTGTCAGAAATGCACCGTTCTGACAAGCTCTTACCAGTCTATACAAGCTGGAAATATGGTTCCAACTTAAAAATTTAGATACGGGGACTGTTACACCTATCTCCATTCTTTCTTGATTGAACGTCGGTCTTATTAACTCGTTAGAAGTCGGCAGTTGGCATAGATATTTCTTGCTTGTATAGACAATTAAAGTCTAAGTCAAAGCTGTTTCTTTACGTAAACCAATCAACTTGTCTACCTCGAACAATAAGCAAGGTTTAATTGGTTCCCTCCTTCAGACTTAATCAACTCCCCGTAGTCTAAAACCAAGCTTCTGAAAGCAATTTAGCGAAGGCAGAAGCTCTGATCATTTGTGGAGTAGGAGAAGATAACCTGTGATGAATATTCGATGGAATTGCTTCTTAGTGCCAACGCTTCTAAGTGCTGCTGTTATGACTGCTGCGATCTCCAAACCTGCTCGTGCGGCTGAAGCATCAGAAGTGCCTGGAGATGTACCAATGGGTCAAGTAACTTCTGTTTCTCAGCTTTCTGATGTTAAGCCTACAGACTGGGCTTTTCAAGCATTACAATCTCTGGTAGAACGATATGGCTGCATTGTCGGATACCCCGATAAAACTTATCGGGGCAATCGCGCTTTGACACGCTACGAGTTTGCTGCTGGACTCAACGCTTGTATAGACCGAATTAACGAGTTAATTGCAGCCGGTACTGCTGATTTTATCAAGAAAGAAGACTTAATAGCGGTACAAAAGATGCAAGAAGAATTTGCAGCGGAATTGGCGACGCTACGCGGTCGTGTAGACACGCTAGAAGCCCGCGCAGCTACTTTAGAGAAGCAGCAATTCTCGACAACTACTAAGTTGAATGCAGAGGTTGTTTTTGCGATCGCAGGTGCTTTTGGCTCCGATCGAGCGATCACATCCGACCAGCAACGACGAGTTGATGCGGGTACTCCAAAATCTACATTCTTAGGAGCCAATCCAGATGTGCAAGATAATCCAATTTTTGGCGATCGCGTTCGTCTCAACTTCGACACTAGCTTCACGGGCAAAGATCGTTTAAGAGCTAGACTACAAGCCAGAAACATCACTTCATTTAGTGGAGCCGTCACAGGCACCAACATGACCCGTTTAGGTTTCGAGGGCAATGAATCCAATGCTATCAACTTGTCCCTTTTGGAATATCGCTTCCCATTAGGAAAAACAACCACGATCGTGATAGGAGGAGGACAACCAGACGGCATTGAGTACAACGATAACGTTCCAATTTTGAATCCCGGATTTGGTCCCAGTGGTACAGGAGCAATCTCTCGGTTCGGACGGTTCAGCCCAGTCTATCGTGTCGCTACAGGTTCGGGAATCATCCTCAATCAAAAGTTGGGTAAGGCATTTAACCTTTCGATAGGGTATGTGGTGCCGAGCGCGATCGCGAGTGACCCCAGTAATGGAGCAGGTCTTTTCAATGGAACCTACACAGCTCTTGCTCAACTAACCTTCCAGCCAACACCGCAGTTTGGGATTGGCTTCACCTATGCCAATTCCTATTACAAAAACGGTACTGGCTTAACCGGCGGCACCGGAAGTGGATTTGCCAATGCTCCCTTTACAGCTTCAGCAACTACATCTGTTCCCACTTCAGCAGATAACTTTGGTATCGAAGCATCCTATCGAGTCAGTCCTCGCTTTGTCATTTCGGGATGGGGTGGTTACATTCATGCCAAAGCCAAAAATTCTATTGGTACTGGTTTGACTCAAACGGTTTCTAGGGGAGATGAAGCAGATATTTGGCATTGGGCAATCACCCTAGGATTTCCAGATTTGGGCAAAAAAGGTAATTTTGCAGGGATTGTGTTTGGTTCTCCTCCCAGAACAACATCTAACAACTATGGAATTTCTGCCCCGACTACTGTATCTCCTCGCCGTACAGACAGAGATGCCTCTTACCATGCAGAGGGATTCTTTCGCTTTCAACTAACTGAAAACATCGCAATTACTCCCGGTGTAATTGTCATTTTTAATCCAGAAGGAAACAACAAAAATGATACAGAATACGTAGGAACTATCCGGACAACCTTTTCTTTTTAAGTTCTCCAGCTAACTTCTTCGCAGTTTTTAGCACTCTGTTTGAGGCATGTGGATGAGAGCGATCGCCCTCAACGGCAAAATCGGACTCACACCCTCTCACAAACCGCAAAAACACAAACATATTTTTCTGCACGGCATAAACCCAAATCATGCAGAAGCTCCTTTTTTCCACAGCCTAGCGTTTGTGTCCAGACAGCGCAGCATCACCTTCGGCTACCCATCCTTTTGGTAAGCATATTCTTGGGATTGCGACGATGGCGATTCATTGCCATTGCCATTGCGATCACGTCCAGTGCCGCTCATTTCTCAACGTTCCGACGGAAGGTAATGTTTTCGGTAGTGCGTCAAAGAATGGTGGGTCGAGTAAAGTAGGGAGACCGCTACTT
>NZ_JCACKR010000156.1:0-17217 GCF_059505485.1 Stenomitos rutilans | reverse complement strand
AAAAGTAGCGGTCTCCCTACTTTACTCGACCCACCATTCTTTGACGCACTACCCACAATAGCTAATAACTTCGCCGGGGGAGCGATGACGCGAGTACGTAGGTCAGGAATCGTGAACAGAGTGGAATCAGTACGGTTATTCTACCTTTGGGTTAAGTTGTCAATGCCACTAAAGGAGTCAACCGAGCAGCCAATATCATCGAACAAATCGTCTCTACAAGAAGTCCAGTGATCTGTTGAAGCAAAGGCAGTCATCTTGCTGATTCAAATCTCTCGCTGTCAGCTTTGTAGGTAGCGTGAACTGACAGAGTATGAAATTCATGCATTCTTCACGGTTCTGGCTATGCAGCAATTTCTCTAACTACGCTTAAGAAAGCTTGCAATACCGACGATTGGTTATTCCTTTGCCACATGATCGCCAGCGCAACTTCGGGTGAAGCAGGTTGTAACTCACGATAGACTATGCCCGATCGCTGAAACTGTTTGGCAGAAGCCGATAGAATGGCTACCCCCAATCCTGCTGCGACTAACCCCAACAGTACCTGCATCTCATTTACTTCTTGCACAACACGAGGGCTAAATCCGGCTCGACGGCAGAGGGCAATTACCTGGTCGTACCAACCACAGCCGCTACTACGCTGTCCTAAAATGAAGGCTTCGTTCACCAGCGATCGCACCTTCACTTTCGACTGAGCTTGCAAGGGAGGCACGACAAACCCTACTTGAATCTGGTTTTGGCGAAGTGCTTCTATTTGCTGTTCGGTTGTCATGCCTAGCACCACTAATTCGACATCCGGAAAGCGTTCTCGATATATTTTTAGCGACGCAGGAATGATGTCATACGCCGACGAGCCTTCAAAGGCGATCGCCAGCCGACCGACTTCCCCGCGACTGGCGCGTTGGGTAATCTCAATACTTTGCTCAACTTGCTCTAAGATACGGCGAGCTTCTTCAACAAACACGTTGCCGACTTCGGTCAGTTCGACTCGACGACTATTGCGATTAAACAGTTGTATGCCTAATTCCTGCTCAAGCTGTCGAATTTGGCGAGTGAGCGGAGGTTGAGCCATGTTGAGCCGCCGTGCTGCTTGGCTAAAGTTCAGTTCTTCTGCAACGGCAAGAAAATAGTGTAGCTGTCGAAGCTCCATGATTAAGTCTAGATTATCAATACCTTAAACGTATTGCTATCCCTTGATATTGGTATGAAACGTTGACGGATCTATACCTTTAGAGTAGTGCCGCAATTAAGTAGAATTCATAAAAATGATCATGAAGCATAAACACAGATGCTTCTCGCTAAAGACAGATTGCTGCTTCAACTTTCGATGGAAGTTGAGAGTCAATTACGTTTTGGTTAACTATTCTGAAAGGAGTGTCTCATGGCTGTTGTAAATAGCTCACCTGCGTTTTATGAAGAGTTGACTCCTGAGAATGCTGCCATGCTGTTGATTGATCACCAGGCTGGGCTTTTTCTGGGTGTGCAAAGTATGAATCAGCAGATCTTAAAGAACAACGCGATCGCCCTGGCAAAAACTGCAAAAGTATTCAATCTCCCTACTGTATTGTTCACTAGTTCGGCGAAAGGTCCCAACGGTCCAACCATCCCGGAAATTGTTGAGCTTTTTCCCGATCATGAGATTCACGATCGTTCTCCCATCAATCTCTGGAATGACCCCAAGTGTCGTGCTGCCGTTGAGCGAACGGAACGTAAGAAGCTAATTATGGCAGCCATCACTACCGATGTCTGTTTGGTTTTTCCTGCACTTTCAGCCCTGAAAGCCGGATATGACGTATATGCCGTCATTGATGCTTCGGGAACCTGGAGTTCGGCAGCAGATTTTGCTGCAATGTTGCGGCTGACTCAAGCTGGAGCCATTGTCACCAACTGGATTGCGATCGCGGCTGAGCTGAAGCATGACGAAGACCGGGAATCAACGCCAGCCATGAACCAAACGTTTGGAGAACATATGAATCTCTACAGCTTTTTGGGCGACATTGCGGCTGCCAAAGCTTAAATTGGGCTGTTGCGCTGAACGTGATTCTTAACAGGAAACTGCATGGCTATTGTGCTAATTGTATATACGACTTCGCTCGGTAATACTCAACAGATGGCGGAAGCGATCGCCAGTGGCGCTCAGTCCGTTGATGGAACTCATGTTGAGCTTAAAGAGGCGCAGGATGCCACAAAAGATGATGTGCGATCGTGCGACGGGTTAATCATCGGTTCACCCATGCGTCACCGTACCGCCGATTCTCGCATTAAAAAGTTTATTGAAGATGTTTGTGAGCAGCTTTGGCTAACTGATGAAATGGTCGGCAAAGTTGGAGGCGTATTTACAGTAGGCGGTGGTTATGGGGACTGCGGGGCGGGCTGCGAACTGGCGCAACTGGGGCTACTGGGGGCAATGGCAGCCGGTGGCATGATTCTGGTGACTCTGCCAAAAACCACGCCAGGGTTTCAGGTGGCAGGAATGCATTGGGGCGTACATGGACGCTCAGGTGGAGCGGCTATGGAGCCAATCGGCATCACCGACGAGATGAAGTTAGCCGGATACCATCACGGGGCAAACATTGCCAGGGTGACGGCAGAATTTCGGGGTAAAGATTTACTGGCTCGCGGTAACGTTGCGCCTTCTGAAGCACTCTTACAGCAGTTTACTCAAGCATCCAGTTGATCAACTCGCTTTAGGGTCAGTTGACGGAGTAAGTCTTGGCAAGGATGTCGAATGTAACCGATTAGTTTGAGTCACTAGCAGCAAAAGGAGTTGACTATGGAGATTAAAGGGTCTGTTGCGTTAGTTTCAGGAGCGAACAAGGGGATTGGCAAGGAGTTCGTCAAAGCATTGCATGACATGGAAGCCGATCGCATCTATGCCTGTGCGCGTGACGAAAGTAAACTGTCTGAGGTGGTTGCCCTCGATCCCCAGCGAATCATTCCACTTGCGTTAGATATCACCTCTGAACCATCGATTCAGGCGGCGGTAGAGCGATGTCAAGATGTGACTTTGCTGATTAACAATGCTGGAGTTGGCTATGATGCTGGACTGATTGCGGCTCCCGATCTTTCCCATGCTCGTAAAGAAATGGAAACAAACTACTTTGGCACTTTGATCATGTGCCGTGCGATTGCGCCTCTGCTGAAGCAGAACGGGGGTGGCGCAATTGTTAATACATTATCCTCCTTAGCCTTGAGCAATCTTCCCTTTCGAGGCAGCTACAGTGCATCGAAAGCCGCAGCTTTATCAATGACTCAGGGCATTCGAGCCGAGCTTGCGGCTCAAGGCACGCTGGTAGTTGCTATGTTACCCGGAACCGTGGATACCGACTTTAGCAAGAATTCTGACAATCCGAAGACGGCTCCTGACACGGTGGCAAATGCGGCTCTACAAGCGGTGATTGATGGTGTTGAGGAGGTGTATCCAGGGGATGAAGCTCAGTGGGCGATCGATCTGTTGAACCGCGATCGCAAAGCTTTGGAAAAACAAATGGCTCAGCAGTTACCGAGGTCGTAAGGAATTCATCATGATCAAACTGTTTTATGCTCCCGGCACTTGCGCGATCGCGCCTCACATTGTTTTGGAGTGGGTTGGTGAACCCTATGAGTTGCAGAAGGTGAAGCCAAGCGACCCAGAGTATCTCCAAATGAATCCGTTGGGACAAGTTCCTGCCATGATTGATGGCGACAGCGGTGTGATGAATCAGGCAGATGCGCTGCTGAAATACCTGGCTCACAAATATTCAGACGCTAAACTCGGCGATAACGGGACGTTACAAGATGCTTACGAACTCGATCGCTGGTTAGCTTTTCTCACGGGCGATGTGCATCCCGCTTTTTTTCCATTCTTTGTGCCGCAGCGTTACACAACCGATGACAGCGAAACCAGTCGCCAATCCGTTAAAGAAACATCTTATCGGCTGATTGATCGCGTGTATCAGCATTTAGACAAACACCTGGAGGGCAAAACGCATCTAGTCGGTAATCGCCGCACGATCGCTGATCCCTATGCGTTCGCCATGACGCGCTGGGGTAACAACCTACCGAAACCGCTGTCCGCTTATCCCAACCTGTATCGCTTCTACCAGCAGCTACGCGAAGATGCAGGGGTACAGCGGGCAATGGAACAGCAGGGCATCCACTAGCAATTAATATGAGGTAAACCAATGAATGCTGAATGGGTACGCAATTACTTCAAAACGGTGGATACGCTGGATGCCGATGCGATCGCCGCTCACTTTACCGACGATGGTAAGTTCCGGTTTAGCAATCAACCTCCGGCGGAAGGTAAGCAAGCGGTTCGAGATGCCCTGGCTCAATTCTTTGAAACCATTCAAGCCATGCATCACGAAGGTGCGGGACTATGGCTGGGTGACGATGGTAACTCTGCTGTATGGGAAGCCGATGTCACCTACACTCGCAAAGATGGAACTCAGGTGACATTGCCCTGCGCCAGTATTTTGCGTTCACACAACGATCAAATTTACGACTTTCGCATGAACATGGACATTTCGCCTGTTTATGAAAGTTGATGTGATTACCGCATTATCTAAGATTTCGATTTGAATTTGTTAGCAACTAGTGATCGCAGTGAGAGGAGTAGCAAAACGATGAAAACAGAAAATTTGAAGATCAATCAACTTTCTCCTCAAGCTTACGAGTGGTACCTTGGTTATCTAGAGGCGATCGACAACAAAAATATTCAACAATATGGAGCTTACTTAGCTGATGACTGTGTGATGTATCAGAACAATAATGAGCCGATTGCAGGCAAAGCGATTATCCTTGAGGGCTTATTTCACTATTGGCAAACCTTTAAAGGTCTGACACACGATTTGTTAAATCTCTATGGAACGGATTCATCTTTTGTGTTGGAAGCTCTAAACCATTACCAGCGTCATGATGGTGAAGCCGTGACCGTTCGCGCTGTCGCGATTACTGAACGCGACGAATCAGGGCTAGTTATTTCGTTTAGATTCTATACCGATACCACTCCTGTCTTTGCGTAATCAATCGTGAATCCTCATGAGTCAAATCTAACTGAGCGATCGCTTCTCTCACCACACTGCCGAAGTCAATTGAAATTCCATCATTAACATTGAGGAGAACTAACCATGTTATTGGGAACTAAAATCTACAAAGATAGCGATCGCCTCACAGTTGATAATGCTGTGCTGGTGATGATTGATCATCAGACTGGACTTTTGTCTGCCTGCACAATCATCCCCTGGATCAAGAATTAATGCAGACCGTCGGTGAGCATATTCCGGCGCTTGGCATGGTGACGAACAATTGGATGTATGGAAAGGGACTTTATCCACAAGTCCAATACAGATAACCCAATTCATCTCCGATTCAGGAGCAAAAGATTATGGCAGACCAGCATCGCCTATCCATCGATTCGACGGCTGAAAATGCGCTTTCGCAGATTCTGCCCCACCAACCACTCCACTCTAGCCATGAGCAAGGATGGCAGGGTGTCAAAGTTGAACATCACTATCAGCCCGCTCATGAAACTCCTGAACACACTCATGAACAACACGTTCTCGTTGTAGTGACGCGGTGTAATCCACTGAAAGTAGAGCGCAGGTTAAACGGCAATTTTTATAGCTCCTCTCTAATGAGTGGTGAGGCATTTCTGCTTCCGGCGCAAGCTCACCATCAGGTTTGGATACATGGAGAGGCTGACTATGCGTTTCTGGCTGTGGAACCGGAACTGATCAACCGTACCGCTGACGCGATGGAGGTCGATCGAGTTGAACTTGTCCCGCAACATCAAATTCATGATCCCTTAATTCACGGAATTGGGTTGGCACTGCTATCGGAGCTTACGTCAGATCAAGTGGGCGATCGCCTCTATGTTGAGGCAGCCATCAATTTGTTGACCATGCACCTGCTGCAACGGTATTCAACTCGAAAACCAACCATTCAGAAGAAGCAGGAAGGACTTGCCACCACAAAATTGCAGCAAGTAGTTGAGTACATCAATACCCATTTAACAGAAAGTTTGTCGCTGCCAGAGATGGCGCAGGCGATTGGACTGAGCCAGTATCACTTTTTGCGGCAGTTTAAGCAATCGACTGGATTGACACCCTGGCAGTTTGTGGCTCAATGCCGCCTCAAACTGGCAAAACAATTGCTGACAGAGCGAAAACTATCAATTGGAGAGATTAGCGATCGCCTCGGTTTTGCCAATCAGCAACAATTGACCAAATTTTTTCGTAAATACACAGGGATAACGCCTAGAGATTACCAAAAATTGCTTTGAACTTGGCGAGTGGATAGATAATCTCCAAACCTCCACAATTCTGTCTTTAGGTAGTTTTTTCCTTCTTATTCTAAAACTAGCAAGATTAGTGAAATTTTCAGCAATTTTTGATAAGCGGTACATCGGTAATCTCTGTTAAGTTTCCGTATGTGTAGGTTTCCTTTATGCTATCTGTCCGCATTCACTCACTAAAATAACAACACTCAGGAGAATTAGTATGACTTACGAAATGTTAGATGGTAGTAATGCCTGCGCCTTACTGGTTGATCATCAAGCAGGTTTGATGTTGTTTACGGGTGATATTGATCCGGTTCATCTCCGCAACAACTCGATCGCGCTGGCTAAAGTCCTGAAGCTGCACAACATTCCAGTGGTGCTAACAGCGGCCGCAATGGGGCCAACCGGTCCACTGGGACCGATCATTCCTGAGATTCTGGAACTCTTTCCTGACGTACAGCCCATCTATCGTACCAAAATTAACTCCTGGCATGATGAGCGCATTCGCAGTGCGATCGAAGCCACAGGTCGCAAGAAAGTGATTGCGGCTGGCATTACAGCAGACTTTTGTATTGGGATTCCTGCCAAAACGATGGCAGATGCGGGCTATGACGTTCGTCTGGTGATGGATGCATCAGGCAACTATTCAGACATGGTGTTGCACGCTTCAATTGCTAACTTAACGCAAGCTGGAGTCAAGGTTTCAAACTGGCTCAGCGTTGCCTGTGAACTGCAACAGGATTGGGCGATCGAACAGACCGCAAAAGGCTTGCTCGAAATCTACCAGCAGCACCTACCGCAGTGGGGCATGTTGGAAACGACCCAAAACACTTGGCAATCAATGCAAAATCAGCCCGTTGGCACAACTAAATAATTTGATCCCATCAACGCTAAACGTAGCGCTGGTGACTTGTCTGCTAATCGGATGCCAGCGCTACGGTTTGGCTAGAGCGCGTGTGAGTAGCATTGTTAGGAATCGATTGCAGTGAGGAAGCTCATCATGTCCAGGGAACGACTTGCTAAAGGGTTGCTAGTTGTAGCGGCTCTTTCAACCCTAATTATTCCGATCGTCACGGATGCCGTTTTTCTAGCAAATGCCCATATGAACAATCCTGCATGGTTGCCTCACGCCAAACTTCATTGCGCGATGTCTTTCTTTGCAGCGGCTTCTCTGGGGCTTGCTGCCTTAGCCATTTTGAAAGTTCGTCCCACGAGCGATCGCTTCTCGATGGGGCTTGCTGCCTTTCTCGGCTCCGCATTCTGGATTGGTTTGATCGCTTCTGGACTGCTGCCCGGAACCTCCTATGGCTTTCTCAATGATCCTGTTCTCGGCAATGTTTCTCCATCTCAGTTTGGCGGCATTCCGCTTTATCCAAATGTGATTTCAGGTTTGATTACGATTGCGAGCGCGTCAGCGGGTTACTGACTTACGATTCAAACAGAGTCAGGTAGCAAACAGCTTTAACAGCCTTAAAACATTACTTCTGCAATTAATATTTCAAGGTAAAGCCATACTAGAAGTGATTGAATGTTTCGTGAAATACATCCTAACAGACGCAGTGAATTGAAAGACATGAATACGCAACAAACAATTTCAACCAATATTGAGCCAGTCTCAGAGATGGCAATGCAAACCGCAATCAAAGGTATTAAGCTCATTCAGCAGGGTGCCCACACAGGAGATTGGCAACCATTTCTTGATTTACTGAAAGACGATCTAACATTTTATGCTCCCGTTCCTGGCTTTGCTGAGCGAGGGTTACTTCGGGGTAAAGATGAAGCAGTAAAGCTATTCACCCATCATACAGAAGTGACTCGAACTGACTGGTTTATTCAACAAGTGTACGCGAACGGGAATGAAATTTGTTTTGAAGCGCGAATTGAAGGTGAGATTGCAGATTACGAATACTCTAATCAGGTTGTCATGGTGTTTGTGATCGAAGACGAAAAAATCGCTCACTTCCGAGAATATGCGGCTTACATGAGTCCAGAAGGCAGAGGTTGGACGAAAAGAGATACTGCAAGAAATGCGTTTGGCTATCGGATCTGACGTTCAGGTAATGCTCGTAAGTTAAATCACACAATGGAGGCAAACCCATGACTTTAGTTAACAAAGTGGCGATCGTCACAGGTTCATCGCGTGGGATTGGGCGAGCGATCGCCGAACGCTTAGGACGTGATGGAGCCTCTGTTGTCGTCAACTATGCAGGTAATGCCGATAAAGCACAAGAAGTAGTGCAAGCAATTGAGTCCAGCGGTGGCAAGGCGATCGCGGTACAGGCTGATATCAGCGATCTTGGTCAAGTGCGACAACTGTTTGATGCGGCTGAAGCTCACTTTGGCAACTTGCATATTCTAATTAACAATGCTGGTACGTTCTTGATGAAACCTGTGATCGATACCACTTTAGCGGAACTCGATAAAGTAATAACACTCAATGTGCGGGGTGTCTTTTTAGCATTACAAGAGGCAGCACGGCGAATTGGAGATGGCGGACGTATCGTCAATCTATCTAGTAATACCACGATACGAAGTGATCCAAACACATCTATCTATGCCGCCAGTAAAGCCGCAGTAGAGCAGTTGACACGGGTGTTGGCAAAAGAGCTAGGAGCGAGAAAATCACTGTTAATGCGGTTGCTCCAGGTGCAACAGAAACCGATATGGTTCCAGACATGGCAAGAGAGATGGCACCCCAAATAACCCCGCTCGGACGGTTGGGACAGCCGACAGACATTGCAGATGTTGTTGCCTTTGTGGTTAGCGAAGAAGCACGTTGGATTACAGGTCAAATCATTGGTGTCAATGGTGGAATGAGTTGAAGCAATCCCAATACATTCACTTTGTAGAATTGAACGTGCGTATGCCTACAAAGATCATTAGAAATTGACGCAGTTTTGCAAACTCACTCAAGTTTGAAGTAGATAAGGAATCTGTAATGCCCCTGGAACAACCCACGACCGACCCGACCGATCTTTATTATCGCGATCGCATTCTCGCAATAGCTCCCTTTGATCGAGTTGAATTCGCTAAAACTTTTGAACACCGACGTGTACATGTTCAAGGAGTCAACTTACACTATGTGATTGGGGGGCAAGGACCAGTGATTGTTTTCGGTCATGGTTGGCCCGCTTCATGGTATGAATGGCGAAAAGTGATGCCGCAGCTTGCTGATCGCTTTACCTGCGTTGCCTTCGACATGCCAGGACTTGGAGATAGCTCACCACCCTCTGCGTTTGACACTGGAACGATTTCGACCATCATCAAAACATTCATTACTGAGCATTTAGAACAAGATCAAGTCCTTGTTGTGGGACACGATGTCAGCGGCCCGCCACTGGCTCACATGGCAGCCTACAACCCTGAGTTGGTTGAAAAACTGTTCTTTACGGAAACTTCAATCGATGGGCCAGAAATGGGTGAGATTCTTTTGCAGCATATCAACGAGATCTGGCACTTCCCGATGAATGCTGCACGGTTATCTCCTTCGTTCGCGTCGGGACGTGAGGAGCAGTTCATTCCTCAATTCTTTACACAGTGGGTCTATAACGTTGGTGCGATACAGCCTGAAGATATTGCTGAGTACGTCCGCACTGCCAAGATACCAGGAGTGATTGAGTGTGGAGCATCCTATTACAATAGGCCTCCGGCTTACACACCTGATGGCAACGTTTTGCCAGAAAAGTCTCTCACGATGCCGCTCAAATATATTGGCGCAGATCTGGGCTTTGGCGGGTATCTAGGTGGTGATGCCAAACGAGCCTTCAAAACGCTTGAACGGTATGCTATTGATGCCAGTTACGAAGTCGTCAATAAGTGTAGTCATTGGGTGTCAGAGGATCGTCCTGTATATATTGCCGAAAAGATTGCTAATTTCTTTAGTGCGATCGCTCGCCCGTAGGTTGGGTTGACGAAGGAAACCCAATGTAATCTACCGCCGGTGACACGGTAAGTTTGTTTTGCAGGTGGTGTAGCCTGTGTCCCTCTGCTTCGGTTAAACGTGCATTCTTCAATGAGCAGTTCTACTACTGAACCACAAGGTCTATGCAAACGACCAATCGATCAAGCAAAGCGCTTAAAGTTCTTGTTCTGGGAGCAACGGGTAATCAAGGAGGAGCAGTCGCTCACTGCTTACTCAAAAATGGATTTGGTGTTCGAGCAGTCGCGCGTGATCCAGCAAAGGAAGCAGCCCGATCGCTAGCGGATGAGGGAGCTGAGATCATTCAAGCCGATCTGAACGATCGCAGTTCGTTGGAAGCGGCAATGCGTGAGGTTTATGGTGTCTACGTTGTTTTACCCTTCTTTCAAGAACATCAGGAGCGGGAAGTTAAGATGGGGCAAACGGTCATTGATGCCGCACGAGCAATGGATGTCCAGCATCTGATCTACAGCGCTGGGTCTCGCTCCAATGAACGCACAGGCGTTCCTCATTTAGACTCGAAAGGAGAAATTGAGCGATATTTACGCTCCTCTAACGTTCCCTATACCATCTTGCGTCCAGTTGCTTTTAACTATAGCCTGGCAGCTTACCGCGAAAGTATCTTGCAAGGACAACTGATAGATCCTCGTGATGGCAATAGTGTGGTTTACCAATTGGCTGAGGATGACCACGCCAGCTTTGCAACAATGGCGTTGCTTGATCCGCAGAATTGGCTTTGGCAAGGGTTCAATACGGCAAGCGATGCGTTGACTATTCGTGAAATGGCGACAGTATTTGGACGTGTCGTTGGGCGAACCGTTGAGCATGTGCAAATTAGTTGGGAAGAAGAACGTCAGGTTGCGGGTGATGAAGTAGTGCGTCTAACGCAATGGGTTGATCAGGACGGCCCTCGAATTAATATGCAAGCACGCCATCAAAAATATCCGTGGTTAACTTCGCTGGAGCATTACCTGCGAACACATGGTTGGAAAAATCTTGCTGTTAAAAGCTGAAGCATCAGAATAATTGCATCAAGGTTTTCTCTAGCCTCTCCCACGCACTCCCCTACGTGCATATCCGTATCGCTGCTTAACTTTGATCAAACTTGCATTCCTGAGTATTTAGTTCATAGTTAAGGCTAAATTATTAATACCTTAAAGGTATTGGCAAACTTCAATATTGGTATACACATGATGGACTATCTATACTTTTAAGGTAGTACTTTATGGAGTAAATCACTAAAAATGTTTTGAAGTAACGCCAAAAATGCTTTTAGCAAAAGGCATGAGTAAAAGATGGTAAAACTCTGGATTCTACTGGGTGCACTCACCTACTTCAGCACAGATGTAATTTCACTGACAAAGTCAGCGATCGCTCAGACTGCTCCCGTGAGCGAAGCAGACGTTCCGTCTGCAATGGATCAAGTCACATCGGTCTCCCAGCTTACCGATGTGCAACCGAGCGACTGGGCATTTCAGGCGTTGCGATCGCTAGTGGAGCGGTATGGTTGTGTTGTAGGGTACGCCAATCAACAATTTCAAGGCGATCGATCGCTGTCTCGCTACGAGTTTGCGGCAGGCGTAACTGCTTGCTTGAATAGAGTGACTGAGCTAGTTACCTCTGGTGTAACCAACTCAGTGCCAAAAGAAGATTTGCTGACCCTACAACGATTGCAAGAAGAGTTTGCCACCGAATTAGCAACGACACGGGGACGGGTTGATACGTTAGAAATTCGGACAACCACTCTAGAAGCAAATCAGTTTTCGACAACAACAAAGCTTACCGGACAAGTAATCGTTGCCGTGAATGCAGGTGGCTTTGAAGGCGACCCTTGCGGTACCTGCGGAGCAGCGCGTATTCTCTCCCCTACAGGGGCAGTCGTTGCTGAGGAAGACCCAAATCCCACTTCTCTCTACCGCGTTTCCTTGTTCTTCAACACCAGCTTTACAGGCACTGATCAACTACAAGTCCGACTAACCGCTGGAAGCGAAGGTTCTAATGATAACGCGGCTGGTTTTTTAGAACCAAACTTTGGCAGTGTGTTAGATTTTGCGGTTCCTGGTAGACCTCAGTTTAGTTTGGGGCGCTTGTTCTACACGTTTATTCCGATTAAAGATGTCAGCGTCACGATCGGTCCTCAAATTGTTGCTACAGATTACGTTGATAAAAATAGTTATGCCAACGTTAGCTTCCTTGACTTTTCAACTCAAGCGTTAATTAATAACTTTCCTCTATTTCCTCGTTCAGTGGGAGCGGGTGCTGTTGTTCAGTGGCAGCCAGAACAAAGTCCGTTCAAACTTCGAGCAGTGTATGTTGCCGGAAATGCTGCCAGTTTTAATGACAACGATCAGCGATATGTGGAAGGTCCACAAGCTCCTGCCATCTTGTTTCCAAATCGAGGGGGCAGTGGTGGTTTGTTCGGCGATCCTTACCAGGGTACCGTTGAAATAGAATACTCACCTTCTAGAACTTTTGCCTTACGACTCCAGTACTCTGGTGGTGTATTTCTCAATACTCCTTTCGATGTGTTTGGTGCCAATTTTGAGCTAGCGCTATCACCACAAATCGGCATCTTTGGCCGTTACGGTCACGGCACCTATTTAAATAGCACCGCTGGCGATTTGAATCCGAGCTACTGGATGGCAGGCATTGCCTTCAGGGATCTGTTCAAACGAGGTGCTTTAGCAGGAATTGCGATCGGGCAACCTCTGATTGAGAGCAATGTTGGCAATGCAACACAAGCAAATCTTGAAGCATTCTATAACTTTCCCATTAGTAACAACATTCAAGTTACACCCCTGATCCAGGTGATTACAAAAGCGGGTAATCAAAGCAGTAACGGCACGATCGTGACGGGCACTGTCAGAACCGTTTTTTCCTTCTAGTTGCAGAACATGGAATGGTTTTCGCTCATATAAGCCCTAGATGAAACTGTGGAGATGACACAATGAATTCCGTTAATACCCAAATTGAACAGCACACGGTAAAAGTAGGAGCGTTAACCTTCGCCTATTTACAGGCAGGAGCAGGCGATCCCCTCGTATTGCTGCACGGCTTTCCCCAACACTCGCACATGTGGCGCAGCATCATGCCAACGCTGGCGGAACGATTTACTATCATTGCTCCAGATCAGCGCGGCATGGGCGGTTCCTCCATTCCTGCAGGTGGCTACGACAAACGCACGATGGCAACCGACATGTATCAACTGGTGCATGAGGTGTTGGGCTACGATCGCATCCACCTGGTTGGCTATGACCAGGGCGCCGGCACTGCCTATGCCTACGCTGCGGCCTATCCTGAAGCGGTGCAACGTCTGGTGCTGGCTGAGTTTGTCTTTCCCGGTTTTGGCTATGAGGAATACATTGCACCGAAGCGCGGTTGGGATGAGGGCTGGCAACTAGTTGCCTTCACGGTGCCTGACCTTTGTGAACGGTTCATGGCGGGACGAGAACGAGATTTGCTGTCGTGGTATTTCCAGATTCACTGTGACAAGCCCAATGCAGTTAGCACAGACGATTTTGAGATTTATGTGCGGGCACTACAACGTCCTGGTGTCCTCCGGGCTGGCTTCAACTATTTTGCTGCCGTGTGGGACGACTCAGACCACAATCGAGAACTGGCATCGAAGGGAAAATTGACTTTGCCAGTTCTGCAAATCGGCGGTGAGAAAGCAGTGGGAGCGTTTGGCTTACCGTCGGTACAGCAGCTCGCCAGCAATGTGCGGGGACAGGTGATTGAAAAGGCGGGGCACTGGCTAACAGATGAACAACCGGCTGCCTTTGCCACTGCCTTGCTTGACTTTTTGACTGAAGAGTAGGAATGGCACGATGACCACATATTGTTCATTTACACTTCATCAAAGAGGAATACAAAAAGAATAGCTGAGGTGATGGTTTTACAAAGAGATTGAAACTTCTAAAGGAGAGCATCTTTGTATGGCAGTAGACAATGCGTTACTGTTTGAGCGACTCAATCCAAAGAATGCGGCGATGCTCCTGATTGACCATCAGGTTGGCACAATGAACTTTGGTATCTCTGACTTAGATGCGCTTCACCTGAAAAACAGAACCCTCTGGTTAGCAAAAGCGGCTAAAGTATTTGAACTTCCGGTCATCTTAACGACCAGCAATCCAAACGGTGCAAATGGTCCACTATTTCCTGAACTGATTGAGACATTACCCGGGATTCCCGTGATCGATCGTGTCATTATTAACGCTTGGAATGATTCAAAATTTGTCAATGCGGTCAAAGAAACCGGACGTAAAAAGCTAATCATGGCAGGTGTCACTGCCGATGTCTGTCTCACGTTTCCAGCGATCGATGCCGTCAGGGATGGTTACGACGTGTATGCCGTGATGGATGCTTCTGGAACGGTGAATCAATATGCGCTCTACGCCTCCATGTTTCGCATGAGCCAGGTAGGTGTGAAGATTGCCAATACCAACATGGTGATTGCAGAGACGCTGGCAGATTGGTCAAGTCAATACGGTACTGCACTTGCCGGACTGTATGCAAATCGCTTGCCTAACTTTGGCTTTATCGCCGCCCAGTTGGAACATCAGGCTGCGCTGCCTTAGAGAACGATCAAATCAAAATAATTCACTCAACAACAGAATTCTTATGACGACAACCTCTTTGCCTGCTGACCTCGCTGCTTTCCAGCATAGCTATGAAGAGCTATTCGGTGAAATGCCACCCTTGCCAGGCGCGAAATTTGACTTCATTGCTGACATTGATCCGGAGGCATTACGGCTGGCTGAACAGCAACGTGCTCATGCCTTTTACTCGGATGTGTTTGACACTAAAACCACTCAACTCATTCTTTATGGGATGTTGCTTCATGCGGGTGTGCCTGCCGCTAAATTTCACGCACTGGCAGCTCGACGGGCAGGAGCAACGTGAGAAGAATTGCAGAAAGTTGGAGAACTAGCAGCGGCAGCGGCAGCATCAGGTCCAATAAACAACAGCGGCTCTATTCTCAAAGAACTACGGGCGAATGAAGCAAAGTAGAGTGAAATACTCCATCAATGAACAGCGCGAGGAAGCCTGAACAGTACAAAACAGGACAACAGTATGGAACATTTAAGTCCACCGTCAGTTGAACCGCCGTTGCCGTTTACAGACGCAGCAGCCCAGGGAAACGTTGTGAACATCACGCTAACCGTAAACCAACAGTCTTACGCGATCGCGATTGAACCCCGCGTTACGTTGCTCAATGCGCTACGGGAAGTGATCGGGTTAACGGGAACAAAAAAAGGGTGTGCCCATGCCCAGTGTGGTGCTTACACAGTGCTGGTTAACAATCGCCGCATCTTTTCTTGTATGACACTGGCAATTATGCATCGAGAAGATACTATCACCACGATCGAAGGCATCGCTCAGGGGGAGGAACTGCACCCCATTCAGGCAGCATTTATTGCTCATGATGCGTTTCAGTGTGGCTACTGTACACCCGGTCAAATTGTCTCAGCCGTTGGTTTACTGGCAGAAGGGCACGTTGATTCTGATGAAGAAATTCGAGAATTCATGAGCGGCAATGTGTGTCGATGTGGGGCATATCCCAACATCGTTGCAGCCATTCGTACCGTTGCGGAGATGTAATCTATGCACCCACTAGGATACGTTCAAGCCAGGGAAATAGATACTGCAATTCATGCCGCTATACAAGAGGCAACGTCGGCTTTTATTGCAGGCGGAACGGGCATTGTTGACTTGATGCAGGATAGCGCTCAGTTGCCGCGGCGGCTGGTAGACATTAATCCCTTACCGATCAATACCATTACCGTGAAGACGGATAGTGTGCGAATTGGGGCAATGGTGCGGAACAGTGAGGTGATTGCCAATGCGATGATTCGCGATCGCTATCCTGCCCTGTTTGATGCTCTGTCCTACAGCGCCACGCCGCAGATTCGCAATATGGCAACGGTGGGCGGAAATTTGCTGCAACGCACCCGCTGCTCCTATTTCCGTGATGTCACCTTTTCTTGTAATGAGCGCAATCCTGGTTCTGGATGTCCTGCGCTGGAGGGATACAACCGCTCCCATGCGATTTTGGGCACCAGTGAATCTTGCATTGCCGCCCATGCATCGGATATGGCGGTAGCGTTAACTGCGCTAGATGCAGTCATTCACACACGAGGATTGCATGGAGAACGGCAGATCCCCATCACCGAGTTTTACCTGGAACCGGGAGAGACTCCAGAACGGGAAACTGTTTTAGAACATGGAGAAATCATTGTTGCCGTAGAGTTGCCCAACTCCCCGTTAGCAGCACAATCCCACTATTTCAAGTCACCGACAGATAACTTCTCTCTCGCTGCGGTGGCGGCTGCGCTAGCTGTTCACGATGGCGTGATCCAGGCAGCACGAATTGCCTTTGGCGGGGTGGCAACTAAGCCCTGGCGATCGATCTCAGCAGAAACGGTTTTGATCAATGCGCCGCTCAACGAAGCCACCTTCAACAACGCTGCTATCGCCGCCCTAGAAACTGCCGTACCGCGAACCTTCAATGGGTTCAAGGTGGAATTGCTCAAACGGATGCTGATTTATGCCTTATTAACAGTAGGAGGAATAGCGTGAGTGCTGCGACGAACCCTTTGCTTACACCAGCCGATGTTAACGCTAAAAGTGCAAGCATCGTCGGTAAACCGCTAGACCGAGTCGATGGACGCTTAAAAGTCACCGGAGCCGCCCACTATTCTGCGGATATTCCTGTGTCCGATTTAGCCTATGGTGTGATTTTTGATAGCGCGATCGCCAAAGGGCGCATCCTCACCATTGATACCTCATTGGCAGAAGCCTCTCCCGGTGTGCTGGGCGTGATCACACACCTGAATGCGCCCAAACTGAATCCAGTCAATATGTTTCCCCGTGGTCCGTTTGGCGAATCTTTGGTGCCCTTACAGCAAGATACCATTTACTACGCTGGTCAGCATTTGGGAATTGTCATTGCCGAAACCTTTGAGCAGGCAACTTATGCGGCTTCCTTAGGATCGTGAACTTAATAAGACCGGAGAAAGGAGGGAAAGAAGTTAGACTG